>DASSIJ010000057.1:0-2156 GCA_035692045.1 Pseudolabrys sp.
ATTGGGCGCGTCCAGCGGACGAGGACCATGCGAACCCGCCCGAAGAGGTTGCGGTCAAGAGATGAGTGCCGGGCTACGCATCGGACTCGATTTCGACAACACGATCGTCACCTACGATGATGTGTTTCTCTCGACCGCCCGCGAGTGGGGGCTCGTCGGCGATGAGTTTAATGGGCGCAAGCAGGCAATCCGGGATGCCATCCGGTTGCTGCCGGATGGCGAGTTGTCATGGCAAAAACTGCAGGGCCGGGTTTACGGCAAAGGCATGGCGCGGGCGGCCATGTTCGAAGGTGTCGATGCGTTTCTCCACCATTGCCGCCTCAACAGGGCGCCGGTGGTGATCGTCAGTCACAAAACAGAGTTCGGCCATTACGACCCCGACCGCGTCAATCTGCGCGAGGCGGCGCGCGACTGGATGACCGCGCATGGGTTCTTTCATGCCAACGGGTTTGGCATCGCTCCCGACGCGGTTTATTTCGAGGCGACACGGCAGGACAAGCTCGCGCGCATTGCGCAGCTTGAATGCACCCACTTTATCGATGATCTTGAGGAAGTCCTTTCTGATCCGGCTTTCCCACCGGGTGTCGAGCGCATTCTTTTCACCGAAGGGAGACCGGCGTCGGCGCCTTATATCGTTTGTCCGACGTGGCGAGACATTGAAGAACGGGTCTTCCGTGCACACCGATGACACCGGTTTGACACAAGCGCGAGATGTCGTTGATGCGCTTATCGGCGCACCGGCAGAGATCGAGCGCCTGGTTGGCGGCGGTCGGAACAGCCGCATCTATCATGTGCAATCCGGCTCGAAGGAATTTGCGCTCAAGCAGTATCCGTCGCGTGCGGATGATCCGCGCGACCGGCTGTCGACCGAAGTGGGCGCGCTGAATCTGATGCAACGCTATCACATTGATTCTGTTCCCCGTGTCGCCGGCGTGGATCATCAGCGCGGGTTCGCGCTCCTGAGCTGGATCGACGGCGCTGCCGTCACCGACATCGCGGCCGCCGATATCGATGCGGCGGCGCATTTTCTGGCGACGATTCACAAGTTGCGGAACACGCCTTGGGCGAAAGAGCAGCCTCCTGCCGCAGAAGCCTGTCTGTCGGGGGCCGACATCGAACGGCAGGTCAGGGGCCGGTTGGCGCGGCTTCAAGACATGCGCGGTGAGGGTGCTCTGGCAGACTTCCTGGGAAATGACCTCGTCCCGGCCCTCGAACGCGAGTCCGCTGGCGCGAGAGCGAAGATTCAGGCCGCTGGTCTTGATTTTGCAGCCGATCTGCCGCAGGAATGGCGAAGTCTGGTGCCGTCGGATTTCGGATTTCACAACAGCCTGCGCCGCAAGGATGGATCTTTGGCGTTCGTCGATTTCGAATATTTCGGCTGGGACGATCCGGTGAAACTTTCGGCCGACATCCTGCTGCATCCGGGCAGAACGCTTGCGGCGCCGCAACGTCTGCGTTTTCGTCGCGCGGCTTGCGAACTCTATGGCGAAGATCCCTCCTTTGCTGAACGGCTCGACGCCTATCTGCCACTGTTCGGACTACGGTGGGTGCTCATCCTTCTCAACGAGTTCATCCCCGAACGCTGGCAGCGGCGCGTGCTCGCCGGCGCGAGCGAAAGCTGGGCGGACGCGAAGACGACGCAGCTCGCGCTTGCATCCGACTTTCTCGCCGCTTTGCCGGGCAAAGTGAAGGACGCGTAAATGGCTACCAGCGCCGAGGCCGTAAAATTTATCAAGCCTACCTCGCCGCCGCTCGATGAGCGGTCGAAATATCTGCGCAAGTTGGTGATTCGCGCGCTTGAAGGCGGCGAGAGAGGCCATATCGGCTCGTCGATGTCGCTCATTGAAATTATGCGTGTGCTTTACGATGACATCCTGCGCTATCGGCCATCAGAGCCGGCGTGGCATGACCGTGACCGCATGATCCTGAGCAAGGGGCACGGCTGCATCGCGCTGTATGTCATGCTCGCCGACAAGGGTTTTTTTTCCGTCGATACACTCGACACATTCTGCCGTCGCGACTCGATTCTTGGCGGCCACCCGGAAGCTGGCAAGGTGCCCGGCGTTGAGGCTTCGACCGGCGCGCTCGGCCACGGTCTTTCGATCGGTGTCGGCATGGCGCTCGCCGTTCGCATGCAAAAGCGCGACAGCCGCGTG
>DASSIJ010000058.1:0-18741 GCA_035692045.1 Pseudolabrys sp.
TGATGCGGCCGACGACGCCCAGAGGTTCGCGGACCGAGAAATTGACCACGTCCGGGCCCATCGGGATCGAAGAGCCCTTCATCTCGGTGACAAAGCCCGCGAAGAACTCCATTTGCGCGGCCGCGATCATGGCGTCGCTGAACATTTCCTTGACCGGATTACCGCAGTCAGCGGCATCGATCATGGCAAGTTCGTTGGCGTTCTGACGCAAAATTTCCGCGATCCGTCGCAGGATTTTGGCGCGCTCGAGCGGCAGCGTGCGCCGCCACTCCGTGAACGCCGCTTTCGCTGCTGCGACGGCGGCATCGATATCCTCGGCTCCTGAATCGGCGACCTTGCCGAGCGAGGCGCCCGTGCCGGGGCTCATCGTGTCGACGAACCGGCCGGATTTCGGCTCGTGCCAGGCGCCGCCGTAATAGGCGCCGCGATTTTTCGGCAGCTTGACGGCCTGGGCGGAAGCAGCTTGCGGTGAAACGACGGTGGTCATGTCGACGTCCGTTTGTTGCGTCTCATTGGCGTGGTGAAATCCGGATCAACTCTGCCGTTTGCTCTTTCGTGAGCGGAGCGGGAATGAACTTCAGGTTCACGGCTTCCGGAATCAATGAGTCGAGGCCATGGATCTGATCGGGATTGACCAGGCTCTTGGGGAAAAATTCGTCACGCACGCGTTTGGCCATCGGCTCTGGCACCTTGGCGAACTCGGCGTAGTCTGTGATGACCTGCGGATTTGACGAGTACATATAGTCGATGCTCTCGCGGTAGGCCTTCATGAAGCGCTCGATAACGTCCTTGCGCTTCGCCAGCGTGTCCGCGTTGGCAACGAGGACGCGGATCGTCTGGCCGCGCACCAATGCGGCATCGGTCGCGCGCGCCACCAGATGAATCTTGCCTTCGTCCATCTCCTTCAGGCCAAATGGCGGCGCGGCCCAGCCGACGTCCACCTGATCGGTCATGACGGCCGTCAGCGTTGCGCTCGGGTTGCCGGTGGCTTGCGGCTTGGCTGTCAGCTTGAACTCGTCGATAAAGGCGCGCACCACGCTGTTGGTCGAGGAACCGTTCGTTGAAAAAGCGATGCTGTGGCCGTTGGTGTCCTTGAGGGTCTTGATGTCCGGATTCTTGGCGTACCAATAGTCGGCGGCGCCGGTGGCTTGTGCGCCGATAATGCGAACCGGCGCGCCCTTTGCATAGGCCGCCATTGCGCCGAGCGTGCCGACCGCCAATCCGAGATCGACGCTGCCGGAGATGACCGGCTGCAAGGTCTCGCCGCTGCCGGATGTGTAAATCATTTCAAGTTGTAGACCATGCTTCTGGAAGATTCCGGCCTTGTCGCCGAGGTGGGTAATGGACGTATCCCAGTTGCCGCGCTGGCCAATGGTCATCTTCACGAGATCATCAGCGAAGGCGGACGTCGCACCGAGCCATGCGAGCGCCGTCACAGTGGCTGTCAGATAGCGCATCCTGGTCATGCCATCCTCCCTGGCTATCGTTTAGTTTCGCTTTATGCTGTCGAGCCCGCCGAGCTTGCCAATCAGCGCATTGGCGCCGATCGCCAGGACGAACAGAACGATCAGCATCGCATACATCCCCGGCATGTCGAAAATACTGTAGGTTTGGATGATCAGGAAACCGATGCCTTTGTTGGAGAGCTTGGTTTCCGCGAGCAAAGTACCGATCAGCGCGAAGCCGAAACCGAGGCGTATGCCGTTGATCATCGGGTGCCGCATGGCAGGCAGATAAATCTTCAGAACCATTTGCCGGGTACTGGCGCCAAAGCTCCGGCCAACGCGAATAAGCACTTTGTCGATCTGTCGCATGCCGGCCGCGACATTGAGTGCCACGGGAAAGAAACAGGACAGCGTGCCAAGCGCTACTTTGGATTCCGGCCCGACCCCGAACCACATAATCATAATCGGGAAGAAGATGATCTTCGGTGTTGGGCCAAGGTAGTAGAGATAAGGCTCAAAAGCCCTGGACAAGAAACGATTGCCGCCGAGCAACAGGCCGACCGCGAGGCCGGCAGACCCGCCGATCGCGAGTGCTGCGGCGATCTCCGCGGCAGTGACGCCGAGATTGAAATAGTAATTGGGATCCGAAAGCAGCCTCACCAGAGCGCCGCCTATCGACAGCAGCGAAGGCACGACGTCGCGATAGAGCCAGCCGGAATGGGCGAGAAATTCCCATGCCGCCAACACCGCCAGAATGATGGCAATCCGCAGCAGCATCACCGGGCTCATTCCAGGGGACGCGGCTGCCGTCCGTCTCAGTTGACCGGTCGTAACCATCGCTCGGCCTTTTCCAATGCCATGAAGAAGAACACGCTCACCAGGATCACGAAGCAGATCGCCGCATAGGTCCCGGCGAGATCATAACGCTCGGCGAGGTCGTTGATGAGCTGCCCGAGCCCGCCAAAATTGATGAGAAATTCGGTGCCGACGACATTGATCAGTGCGAAAATCAGACCAAGGCGGATACCTACAAAGATGGTCGGTAATGCCGCCGGAAACAGGATCTTCCAGAACTGCTGAGTTGCCGTGAGGTTGAAGCTTCGTCCGACATTGACGAGCACTTTACGTGTGCCGGAAATCCCTTCGATGGTCTTGAGGATCACCGGGGGCAGCGCGGAGAGAAAGCCCATCATAATGATGGTCCACGCATTGCGGCCGAAGATGACCATAAAAAGCGGATAGGTGAGCACCAACGGGGCTGAGGCGAAGGCGGCGACCCAGGTTTCGCAGGCACGTTGCAGCAGATTGAAGCGCTGCATGAGGACGCCGATGCCTATGCCGCAGATCGTGACCATCACACCTGCGATGAGGCATTCGCCGGCCGTGAAGAGGAATCGGTGGACGATATTTTCCTCAAGAAACAACCGACCGAAGCTTGCGATGATTTCAGACGGCGGTGGAATGATGAAACGGTTGAGTAATCCAAGGCGAATGAGCGCTTCTATGACCAGCAAGAATGCGATGAACGAGCCAAGGCCTAGAAACGAGGCGGTATAGTCGCGACGCGATAAGCCACCGGATGAGAGTTCCATCGTCACAGCTTGCGGTCTCCCGGATGCAGCGCGTTTTTCTCTTCGTCGCGCATGCCGCGGTTTGCCTCCTCGCGCAGGTCGTTCCATATCTGCGCCACGTAACGGCCAAAGGCCTCGCTGCTGACAATCTCGGACGTTCGCGGCCGCGGCAAATCGATGTCGACGATGCGTTTCAACTTGCCGGGCCGGTAGGTCATCACCAGAATGCGGTCGGACATCTGAACCGCCTCTGTGATGTTGTGCGTGATGAGCAATGTGGTTTGCTTCAGCTGTTGCTGGATCTGCAGGACCTTGTCGCCGAGCAACAATCGTGTCTGTTCATCGAGGGCGGCAAACGGCTCGTCCATCAGCAGGATTTTCGGCTCTGAAGCCAATGTTCGGGCAAGAGAGACGCGCTGGCGCATGCCACCCGATAATTCGCCTGGATAGCGGTTTTCGAAGCCGTCGAGGCCGACCAGTTTGATAAAGTGGCGAGCCCTCTCGATGCGTTGCCTCTTTGGCATGCCGATGAGTTCGAGCGGAAAGGCGACATTGTCAGTGACCGTGCGCCAGGGGAATGTGGACTCCTCCTGGAAAACCATCCCGATTGATTTGTGCGGGCCGGAAATTGTCTCGCCGGCGACATTGACCGCGCCCTGATAGTTTCCGAGCAGCCCACCGATCACATTGAACAATGTGGATTTCCCGCAGCCGGAAGGACCAATGATCGACAGGAACTCGCCCGGCCTGACTTTAAGAGAAACGTTATCGACCGCCGTGATCGGCCCTTCGGGCGTGTCAAACTGGACGACGATATCGTCCGCCACCAGAATGGCATCGCTGGGTGCTGAAGACGGCATGAGAGGCTAGTCGCTTTTGCGGGTCATTGCCGCAGTCGTTGCGGCGGTGTAGCCAGGCTCGACGCGAACGTCGACGACGGCAATTGCGCCTGCCTCGACAGCAGCAATCGCCTTCTCAAAGGTGGGTATGAGTTCGGCGGCGTCCGTCACCGGGCCAAATCCCTGTGCACCTTGTGCGCGCGCCATGCCAGCAAGATCGATATCGGGTTCAGAGATGCGTTGACCGATCCAGCGGTTTTCAACCGGTCGATTCCGCATACGGGCAACACGCTCCTGGTGCAGTTCGTCATTAAAGAAGGAGCGATTGTTGGCAACCACGATCAACAGTGGAATGCGGTAATGCGCCGCGGTCCAAAGAGCGGTCACGCCCATCAGGAAATCGCCGTCGCCGCACACCGCTACAGGAAGGCGGCCGCTGCCCTTGAGTGCAAGCGCGGCGCCGACCGAAATGCCCGGACCGCCGCCAACGCCCCCGCCGCCATCGGATCCAAGATAATCGAGCGGGTGGTTGAAGGCCCAGGTCGCACCATTCCACGACAACGAAACGTGGGTCAGGCTGACCGGACGGTCGCCGACTGTTTCACGAAGCGTGGTGGCCAGATGATCGACGGTCAGCTTGCCGTCGGGCGGCTTGGGGAAGTCTTTTCCGCGCGCCCCGGCCGCGCGCGCGGGCCCCGGTCCGAGCGCTTCCAGCAATGGCGGCACCGCGACATCCGGCTCGCAGTCGATGAATACATCGACCGGCGGCAGGCCCTGATAGTCCATGCTCCAGCCATTGTGCAGGTGATGGTCGACGGAGACCTGAATCACCTTGGCGGTGACATTTCCCACCGCCTTGAAGGTGCCCGCCACATCCAGCCAATCGAGGCTGAGAATGACGTCGGCGGAGCGGATCGCTTCAGCCGCCTCGGGCGCCAGCACGGTCCCACCGGGCGCGCCGGCATGCAGATGATGGGAGGTGGGGAACGAGGCGGCAATCTTGAGATCGGTGACGACGCGTGCGTTCAGCCGCTCGGCGAGCACGACGCGCGTGTTCCAGGCGCTGACATCGCGCGACGTCCTCCCGGCGAGGATCACCGGCTGCTTTGCGCTTCGCAGCAGGTCGGCAGCCTGCTTGATCGAGGCTGCGGGCGCGCCGCCTTCAACCGGCGGCATGAAGCGCCCGGTATCGATCGGCGGCACCGGCTCGGAGAGACTGCTTTCCTGCATTTCTGCATCGAGATTGACGTAAGTCGGTCCACGCGGTGCGGTGTTGGCAATCCAGTTGGCGCGCAAGACGGCTTCGCGTGCAGCCGCCGGCGAGGCGGGCTGGTCGTCCCATTTGGTGTAGCCGCGAACCAGCGCACCCTGGTCACGCGCCGTATGGATCCAGTCAATCCACGGCCGGCGTTTGACGGCGTCCACCGGGCCGGTTGCGCCGAGGATCACCATCGGCATTCGGTCGCACCAGGCATTGAAGATCGCCATGGTGGCATGCATCAGACCGACATTGGAGTGCACGGCGGCAGCCATCGCCTTGCCGGTGACCTTGGCATAGCCGTGAGCGATCGCGACCGCGCTTTCTTCGTGCAGACAAAGCAACATTTGCGGCCGCTCATTGCCCAAATAGTTGACGAGACTGGCGTGCAGGCCGCGATAGCTCGCGCCCGGATTGAGCGCGATATAGGGTATCTCGGTGGCGCGCAGCGCGTCCGCCGCCACGTCGCTGCCGAAGCCGGCCGCGTTGACGCCCGCAGGAACCGGGCGATCGAGTGCGGTCAGGCCGTCGACGCCCGCAGGACGTGCCTTCGCGCTGTCGCTTCTGTTACTTGCCAAGGTTCAGGGCTCCGCCGTGTGCCGCCCGGGGGCGGATGATGGGCGGCATCCAACCGGATTACGAGCCCTGACGCAATCGGGCGAGTACTTTGAGGCCGGCATAACCGTCAGCGGGCTCCATACCGACCTTTTTCTGATAGGCGAGGATGGCCTTGATTGTGTCGCTGCCGGTGCGCCCATCGATGCCATCGGTCTTGAAGCCGTGTTCGTTGAGACGGCGCTGGATCTCCTTGACCTCGTCCAGGGTCGGCACGCGTTCCCCTCCGGGGAACTGCTGGCGGAAGGGCAGATCACCGCGGATCCGGTCGCCAAGGTGGCAGAGCGCTAGTGTGTAACTCGTGGAAGGATTGTAGGAATAGACCGCACGAAAATTTTGACCGACCAGGAATGCCGGCCCGTCGGCGACCGGCAACCACAGCTTCACCTGATCGCCAGGCCGCGCGAAAGACGCGCCATCGGCGCGCCGCACACCGAGTTCCTGCCATTTGGCATAGGACCGCATGGTGCGATTGTCAGCGAGCCTGCCGCGGCCCGCAGGCAAAGTGACCTCGCAACCCCAGGCCTCCCCACGCCGGTATTTGCCTCGGTCAAGCAGATAGCGAGCCGTGCCGGCGAATGAATCGTCCGGCTTGCCGAACGGCGAGGCGCGGCCATCGTGGTCATAGTCGACCCCAATATTCAGCCACACCTCCGGCATCCACTGCGTGTGACCCATGGCGCCGGCCCACGAGCCGATCATTTCCGATGGCTGTGCCCAGCCGCGGTCGACGATGATGAGCGCATTGAGCAGTTCCGCTTCCCAGTACGCGCGGCGGCGCGGTTCGCCCGAGGCCAGCGCGGCGAGTGCCGGTATGACCGGCCGCATATATTTCGGATTGGTCACAACATCGCCGAACGACGACTCCATTCCCCACAGCGCCAGTGTGATGTAGCGATCGACGCCATAGTCCTTCTCAACGCGCGACAGCAGGCTGGCATATTCTTTCGCGCGTTCTTTTCCGGTGATGACGCGCCAGTCGGAGCAGCGCCGATTGATGTATTGCCACATCAATTCGGTGAACTCGGGCTGTGAGCGATATTGTTCCAAGACGCTCGTGTCGGGCGTCACCGTACCCATCACGCGGTCATACGTCTGCTCCGAAATGCCGCGCTTGAGCGCCCGCGGGCGGAATCCGGCAACCCAGTGAGCGAAGGCCGGAGATTGCGCGGCGCTCGCGTACCCCATCGCGAAGGCTGCCGCGATACCGAGGGCGCCGGCCACAAGAGCGCGGCGAGTCGTGAACGAAGCCGTATGCGAGATTCGCGGCATGACCTGCATTCTAGTAAAGGACGCAGACAATGCGCAGGCCGCACTAACCCGAATTGCGACGGCCGCGCTTGGCCACATGCCGGCGCTTCTTCTGCGGCTTTTCGGTGGCTTTGTGTGGTTTGACGCGGACGGCCGCGGACTGTTCGGTGTGCAATATTGCGGGGCCTTGCACTGTCGTGACAGGTTCCGGATTCCGGATCACTGGCGGTATTCCAGCGACTGTGGGCACCGCATCGCCAGCCTTGATTTCCGTACCGCGCGCGCCGATCAGCCGCTCGTAAGCCGATACGAGCGTCATGTAAGGGTTGACAAAAACCCAGCCAAGCCTGGTCGGCACCTGCATGTCGAAGTGCAGGTGATACGTGGTGCCGCGCTCGCGATTGTTGTAGTTGCCGACTTTGCCCAGCAGATCACCTTCATGCACCAGCTTGCCGCTGACGATGCCGTCGGCGTCAAGTTGGCTGGGGTTCATGTGGATGTAGCGCACACGCACATGCGTGTTCGCGGTATTCACGAAAAGATACACGGCCTCCTGTTTGGGCGCGCGCAGGATAAATCCGTCATGTGCGGCGACAACGTCGTGCTTGTAGGGCAGGCAACGATCTGCACCATCATTGAAGAGCGTACAGGAGCTTGGTCGGATATCCTGGCCTTGATGACCTTCGCCACCCGGACATTGGCCAACGAAGTAGCGGCGATGCTCGCAGAAATTATCACGCCAGGGGTATGAGTAGTTTCCGGGAGCAGCTTCGTTGAATACGAGCGGCCGTCCGTTGACATTGCATGAATAGGGCTGGTCTTTTCTGCGCGGGTTGCGCACCGAGCGGCCAGTGAAATCGCAATCACCCCAATTGTTGAACGACTGCGAATTGGCGAACGCCGGAGCCTCTCTGAGTGGAAAGCGTAACCGCGCGTAGACCGTGTAATCGGGACGCCCCCCGATGTCTTTCTTCAATCCTGAATTGGGGATGAGAAAACCCGGACTGAAATAGGAAAAATCCTTTGACTCCTCTTTTGGCCGGTCGAGCGGCAGCGTACCGACGACCGTCGGATTGGCTGACGGGGTCCCTCCGGCGAGCTTGAGCGCGCGCAGGAAGCGCTCCATGACGCGGTCGGCCTGTTTGCAAGTCAGGATTTTTGAGCGCGGGCGAGTGTCGAGGCAGTAAATGGCGGCAACATAAGTTACGCCGTAACGTTCGAAACTGTAGCGGATGTAGGACTCATGCAGATAGCGGCGAAGTCCCGGGAAATCGTTTTGCAGGACCTTTACCAGTTCGCCTCCGGGAAGAGCCGGGCCATCAAGCTGGTAGGTCATGCCGAAGCCCGAAAACAGGACGTAGACCGGCTCCGCATAACGAATGTCCGAAAGATCCGGAACGCCGGCAAGCGCCACCGAGAATGCCGAATCGTAGCCGGCAGGCCCGGTCAGGAAGAATTTCGTCGCCTGAAATCCCGATCGCATGAAGCGAGCAGCGCTTTGCGCCGTTTTATCCGGCGGCTCCGCCGGGTTGGCAGCCAACTCCTTGACGAGACCATCGGTATCGAAGGGAAGAAGAACCGGGACCGTACCGTTGGCGATATTCGGAAAAACCACTTCGGCGGCCATATTGAGTTTGGCAAAGGCCTCCGCCGATGAGCCCGTCGGCCGATCAGGAAGGCTCGCCGCGGCAGCATCCCAGTCGACCGTTGCCACTGAAACGTGCGGAACCTTCATCTCCTCCGCCGGGGCGCGACCGGAGATGAGCAAAGCAAGGGCGACAAGAAAGGCGCGTTTCAATCCGGCTTCCCTCGTTCTGCCCCGCCAGCGAAGGGTCGAAATCGTGAGGCTAAGTTAAGTGCATCGAACCACCGCATACAAGGGTCGTATCCTGGTGTAGGGTGCGGCGCAGCGCCCGCTCGGCTGCTCTCGGAGATTCTGGAGGTCCACGAAATCATGACGGTGCGTGAAGCCAATTTGACCGCGGCCTCGAGTGCCGATCGCGAAACCGAGATTATCGAAAGTGGCGGTACAGCGCGTCTGCATTTGACGCTTGCAACGACCGACTATGATCACGTGCGCGATCTCGTGAATGGCGTCGTACGGGCTGAGGGTACTGTGCTCACGGCTTTCGTGCTTCCGGTCGAGGAGATTTTCTACAGGTTTATCAAGAATCGCGAGTGGGACGTTTCGGAAATGTCCTTCGGCAAATTCATCGGCTACGCCTCGCAAGGCAATTCGCCCTTTGTAGGGATCCCCGTCTTTCCATCACGCGTATTCCGGCACTCGGCATTTTACGTGCGCACCGACCGTGGCATCTCCACCGCCAAGGATCTGGAAGGAAAGCGCGTGGGCATTCCGGAATGGGCTCAGACTGCCGGCATCTATGCACGCGGGTTCCTGTCGGAAACGGCGGGTGTGGATTTGCGCAAGATCCATTGGGTGCAGGCAGGCATGAATGAGGCCGGCCGCGAGGAGAAGGTCGAATTCAAGCTGCCCAATGGCATCCACTACGAGCAGCGGCGCGACACCAGCATCTCGGCGATGCTGCTTTCGGGCGAAGTCGACGCAGCGATCTCGGCCCGCGTTCCGGACGCGTACGAAAAGGGCAGGGGAAAGATTGCGCGGCTTTATCCGGATTATCGCGCCGAGGAGACCCGCTACTACGCTGAGACCGGCATCTATCCCATCATGCACGTGATTGCGATGCGCCGCGCGGTCTTTGAACGGTATCCCTGGACGGCGATGAACCTGTTCAAGGCTTTCGACGAGGCCAAACGGCGAAGTCTGGAGCGAATCCAGGATTTGACGGCGTCACGAATTCCGGTGCCCTGGGCTGCCGCGGTCGCCGGTGAATGGAGCAGAAATTTCGGCGACGACCCCTTTCCGTACGGACTGGAAGAAAACCGCAAGACGCTGGACGCATTCTGCCGCTTCGCGCACGCGCAGGGCGTAACGGCAAAGAGGTTGACCCCCGACGATCTTTTTCCGAAGGAAGTGCGGGCGAGTGTGAGGGTGTAGACGCGCACTCCACTCATTGCCGCCCCCCTCGCGCGGGGACGAGCGAGAATACGTGGATCAGTCCTTGGCGCGCTCGACGTAGGAGCCGTCGGCCGTGCTCACCACCACGCGGGTGCCCGTGACAATGTGGGTCGGCACCATGGTGCGGACGCCGTTCGACAGCATGGCCGGCTTGAACGAGCCCGACGCGGTCTGCCCTTTCATCGCCGGCTCGGTGTCCACGATCTCGAGCGTCACCTTCTGCGGGATATCGATGGAGACCGCGACGCCTTCGTGCAAGGCGAGATTCACCACCATGCCCTCCTGGAGATATTTCTCGTAATCCCCCACCACGTCGGCAGGCACTTGCACCTGGTCGAAAGTCTCCTGGTTCATGAAGTGGAAGCCGTCGCCATCCTGATAGAGATAGCTGAATTCGTGGTCTTCGACATGGGCACGCTCGACCTGGTCGGTGGTCTTGTAGCGCCCCTGGGTCTTCACGCCGTCAGAAATGCGGCGCATATCGACCTGGGTCGTGGGAGTGCCCTTGCCGGGATGAAAATTTTCCGCGTTAAGGACGACGTAGAGCTTACCGTCGAGATCGACGATATTCCCCTTGCGGAGCGAAGAAGCGATGACCTTCACGATAGGGATCCTTGACTTGAGTGCGATGGGGGGACGTTTCGGGCCGCACCATAGCGATCTTCTCGCCCGATGCCAGCCTTTCTCGCTGGCTGTCCGATCGAGGTAAACGTGCCGAAAAGTCCGCCATTCTGGAGCGCCGGTGCCTATGCCGCCCGCAGGCCGTATCTGCTGGCGCGAGCCCGCATCGCGGCGGCCCTGCGGGTCTGGTTCGCGAAGCGGGATTTTGTGGAAGTCGAAACGGCGGCCCTTCAGGTTTCGCCCGGCAACGAGACGCACCTTCATGCGTTCGCTACCGACCTGATCGGTCCGGACGGAAAACGTCGGCCATTATATCTGCATACCTCGCCCGAATTCGCGTGCAAGAAGCTCCTGGCGGCGGGCGAGATGCGCGTCGTCGATTTTGCGCGGGTGTTCCGCAACCGGGAACGCGGCGCCCTGCATCATCCCGAATTCACCATGCTGGAATGGTATCGAGCGAATGAAACCTATGAGAGGCTTATGGATGATTGCGCGGAAATTCTGGCGGAGACCGCACGCGCCGCTGACACCAGGCAATTCCGCTTTCGGGACAAGACGGTCGACCCCTACGCGGCGCCGGAACGGCTGACGGTCGCTGATGCGTTTGCGCGCTACGCTGGAGTTGATTTGCTGGCCACGGTGAACAAGAGCAGGGGCGAACGGGCGGCGCTGGCAGCTGAGGCGATCAAGGCCGGCGTTGCCATTGCGCAAGACGACACCTGGGGCGACGTCTTCAGCCGCATTTTGGCCGAGCGCGTGGATCCTCATCTGGGGATTGACCGCGCAACCATATTATATGAGTACCCACTGCCGCTGGCCGCATTGGCGCGGCCAAAACCGGGCAGCGACAAGGTCGCCGAACGTTTCGAGCTTTACGTATGCGGGGTCGAGCTGGCGAACGCCTTTGGTGAACTCACGGACGTCACCGAACAACGCGCACGCTTCGAGGCTGCGATGGCCGAAAAGCAACGCATCCATCGCGAGCGCTATCCGGTGGATGAGGACTTTATGGACGCACTGGGACGAATGCCTCAGGCCAGTGGAATTGCCCTCGGATTCGATCGGCTGGTGATGCTGGCGACCGGCGCACAACATATCGACCAGGTGATCTGGACGCCTGTTGTCGAACCGTAGGTGAATTGGAACAAGGAATAGATCATGACGACGTTACGCACGCCGGCGCAACTCTGTGAGCACGGTCTGGCGCCGCCGGACCGTCAGCCGGCGCTGACCGCTGTTGCCGCTCGCTATGCGGTGGCCGTTCCGGATGCCTTGGCGCAATTGATCAACCGTGCCGATCCGCGGGATCCGATTGCCCGCCAGATCATTCCCGATGCGGCGGAACTGCTCCATCGCCCCGAGGAGCTCAATGATCCGATCGGCGACGACGCATATAGCCCGGTGGACGGCATTGTTCATCGCTATCCGGACCGCGTGCTTCTCAAGCTGACCCATATCTGTGCGGTGTATTGCCGGTTTTGTTTCCGCCGCGAAATGGTTGGTCCGGGCAAGCCGAATGCGCTGTCGCCGCAGGCGCTGGGGCGCGCGATCGAATACATCCGGACACATCCTGAAATCTGGGAGGTGATTCTCACCGGCGGCGACCCGCTGGTTTTGTCTGCGCGCCGGTTGCGTTCTGTCATGAACGCCCTTGCAGATATTGATCATGTCAAAGTCGTGCGTGTTCACACACGCGTGCCGGTCGCTGATCCTGGGCGCGTTACGCCGGCACTGGTGCGGGCGATGAAGATGAGGGGGAAACCGACCTACGTGGCCATCCACATCAATCACCCGCGCGAACTGACGGCTGACGCCCGCGCGGCATGCTCGCGCATGGCAGATGCCGGCATTCCGTTGCTGTCTCAAACGGTGTTACTGGCTGGCGTCAACGACACACCAGATGTCATGGGTCAACTGATGCGTGCGCTGATCGAGTGCCGGATCAAGCCGTATTATCTGCACCACGGTGACCTGGCACCCGGCACCAGCCATTTGCGAACGGGGATCGCTACTGGACAACGGCTGATGCGCTATCTTCGCGGACGTCTGTCAGGCCTGTGTCAGCCGACTTACGTACTCGACATTCCAGGTGGCCACGGCAAATCGCCGATTGCCCCGAACTATATCGAGCGCATTGAATCAAACGGTGTGCATTTTGTCGTGGAGGATTTCAACGGGCAACGGCATCAATATCCGCCGCAAGCGGCTAATGCCGGATCGCCATGAGATCAAGGAACGCCGCGGCCACCGCAAGCGTCGCGAAACCGATGAACACGACTGCGATAACGGCATGCCAAACGAAGGTCACGTCGCGTCGGAGCGCTGATACCACGTTCTTGCTATTGATCATTGCCTGACGTTCCCTGAAGAGCCCGCCGCAGGACAGCGAACTGTATAGCGGCTAAGGAATCATCCGGCGCGTAATTTGTATGTTAAAAAGTGCGTGAAATGCGCGGCAACTTCGCATGGCAGGTATGAATAGGGGAAAACTGGCGCGCCCTAGGGGATTCGAACCCCTGTTACCGCCGTGAAAGGGCGGTGTCCTAGGCCTCTAGACGAAGGGCGCACGCATGCTGACCAGGCACATGGATACCGGCTAGCCGTCCGGACAGCGCGCGAAAGCTAAATCGTTCCGGGGGTATAAAATGCTTCGGCGGCAGCGGCAAGCGAGTGACGGCTACCACTTTCCGGTATTTGGCATCGATTTCCACGGCTCCTGTGGGGGCTTGGCGGCACCTTTCTGCAGGATCTCGATGGAATGTTTGTCGGGTGAGCGCACGAAAGCCATGACGCCGTCGCGCGGAGGGCGATTGATCGTCACCCCGGCCTTCATGAGCCGTTCGCAGGTGGCATAGATGTCGTCGACCTCATAAGCGAGATGGCCAAAATAGCGCGCCTCGCCGTAGTCCTCGGTGTCCCAGTTATATGTGAGTTCCACCTCCGGACCGGGCCGGCCTGACTTCTTGGCCTCCTCGACCAGTCTTTCGTCGTCCGAACCGGCCAGGAAAACCAGCGTGTAGCGGTTCTTCTCATCGACCCGGCGGCGGGTTTCCTTCAGGCCGAGCTTGTTACAATAGAAATCGAGCGCCGCATCGAGATCACGAACGCGCAGCATGGTGTGCAAATATCGCATAGGCTAAACCTCATTACTGTCCAACAGACTAGGCCTACTATACAGAAATGATTGCCGCTGATCTTCCCACCGCAATTTCGCGCCTGGGTAACCTGTTCGAGAACGCATCGGTGATTGTCCCGTTTACCGGGGCCGGAATCTCGACCGAATGCGGGATTCCTGATTTTCGTTCGCCCGGGGGACTGTGGACCAAGAACCAGCCGATACCGTTCGACGCCTTTGTGACGAATCAGGACATGCGTGATGAAGCGTGGCGCCGGCGCTTTGCAATGGAAGAGAGTTTCGCCAAGGCCCGGCCCGGCCGCGGTCATCGGGCGCTCGCCAGCTTTTATCGCGCAGGAAAAAGTCCTGCACTGATCACGCAAAATATCGACAATCTGCACCAGAGTTCAGGCATCGCAGCCGCCGATGTGGTCGAGCTCCATGGCAATACGACCTATGCCGTCTGCCTCGATTGCGCCAGGCGCTACGAATTGTCCTGGGTCAGGGAAAAATTTGAAGCAGCCCAACATGTCCCCGACTGCACCTGCGGTGGCTACATCAAAACCGCGACTGTTTCGTTCGGGCAGGCGATGCCACCTGACGCGATGCAACGAGCCGAGGAATTGGCCAGGAGCTGCGACCTTTTTTTGGCAGTTGGTTCCTCGCTGGTCGTGTGGCCGGCCGCGGGTTTCCCGCTGATGGCCAAACGAAACGGCGCGGCTCTCGTGATCATCAATCGCGAACCGACCGAGTTCGATGATTTCGCCGATCTGGTTGTGCGGAACGACATCGGCGACGTGCTCAGCCCTTTCATCGCCCACTGATTCGGTGCGCATGCTCTGTGTATAGAGCTGTGCGCAAGCCCAATTTGGCCCTTTGCCGTTCAAGAGCCGGTGTTATCTTCGATTGTACAAGATTCGTCGAAGCGCCCATCAAGAGGCGCCAGCAAGGCGGCAGCGTGCGGCGTCATGTCGTCGGACGGGATCGAATCAAAAATGTCTGGGACCAATCTCCGACCAGGGACGGTCAGAGAACTCGTCGACGAAACGGCGACTAATCTCATCGAGTTGACCGGCGTCATCAAGTGGTTCGATGTGGCCAAAGGTTTTGGTTTCATCGTGCCCGACAACGGGATGCCGGACATCCTCCTTCACGTGACCTGCCTGAGACGTGATGGCTTCCAAACGGCCTATGAAGGCGCGCGGGTCATCTGCGAGGTGCTGCAGCGTCCAAAAGGCCTGCAGGCCTTCCGCGTGGTCTCGATGGACGAGAGTACCGCGGTACATCCGGCGCAAATGCCGCCGCCACGGACCCATGTGACGGTCACTCCGACCAGCGGGCTCGAGCGGGCTCAGGTCAAGTGGTTCAACCGCCTGCGTGGTTTCGGGTTTTTGACCCGCGGTGAGGGGACTCCGGACATCTTCGTTCATATGGAGACCCTGCGCCGCTATGGTATCGCCGAATTGCGCCCGGGCCAGACGGTGCTGGTCCGGTTCGGGCCGGGGCCGAAAGGCCTGATGGCAGCCGAAGTGCGGCCTGACGGCGGGCCGCTGGGACTTGCATCCCACTAGACTCATCGATTTTTCCGATTGCTGCTTGGGCTTGGGCCGCGTAAAGGCGAGCTTATGCGCGCTCTTGGTTGGACTGCTCTCGCTCTTTTCGGCCTGTTGGTTGTGGCCGGTCCGGTACGTCCGGCCGGGCAGCAAACGCTTGAGATCGCAACCAAGACAGGCGTCCACGTTTTCGCGGTCGAGCTCGCGGACAACGACGCCGAAAGGGCGAAAGGTCTCATGTACCGAAAGACCCTGCCCGAAGGGCAGGGGATGTTGTTTGACTTCCATCACGAACAGGACGTCAGCTTCTGGATGCAGAACACCTATATCCCTCTCGACATGATCTTTATCCGTGCCGACGGGCGCATCCTGCGCATTGCAGAAAATACGGAACCGCTGTCGACGCGGCTCATTCCATCGGGCGGGCCGGTTCGCGCGGTGCTGGAAGTCATCGGCGGAACAACGCGTAAGCTGGGTATTGCGCCCGGCGATCGGGTTGCGTCACCGATTTTCAGCGTTCATTGAGGCTTGCTTGCCGGGTTATGTTGAAGAGTGTATCGAACGCCGGCGCCCGGCGGGGCATAGCGCAGTCTGGTAGCGCGTCTGGTTTGGGACCAGAAGGTCGCAGGTTCGAATCCTGCTGCCCCGACCAACTCAAGACACCCGGAACAAACCGAGGCGCCCCCTGGGGCAACTACGGGACAACACGCCTCGGGGTAGCGGGTCCGCGTAAATTGTAGGTGGCTGGGAACAGTTTCGCGTCGGCGCCGACCACGGCGCCTCGCGCGGCGTCACGCGCAAGTCCAGATCGACAACGATGTCGCAAGCATCGCAAGCGATGATCAGCCAGTGGTGCCTGGAGCCGGCACGAGCGGCAGGCGAAAAGCAAATCCAGGAATCGCGCGCAACGCACGACTGACGGCGAGCAGCGTCCGGCAAAAAGGCGGTCAATCGAGGCTACAATTTTGACGTCGAATCAGGCTTCTTATGTCGCGTGCTTCAACCAGCGATCTGCGACGGGAGCGAAGGCGGTGAACGCGAGGGCACGCAGCAAGTCCAAAGTCGACGCATCAGAGGTGCGGGCTAAATATGCGGCACTGGAGGCGGAAATCCGTCTCCTTCGGGAGCTGCGGTCTCAGGTCAGCAGCAAGCTCAAGAAGCAAGTGCAGACGCAGGCTCGCTGGTCACGTCGCGTCAAAGCGATGTTTTAGGAGTCGTTGTCACGAAGTTCCGGCGAGAAATTTCGCGGAACCCGAGAACAGATTTCCTCGCGTTCCACAGGAACGACGCCGTGACAGTCGCGTTGACGGTGGACCGCTCCGCCCGTCCCCCTAGAACCCAGGAGCGGTCTCTTGAACCAAGGGCCGCGCAATCCCCGGCGCGGCCCTTATCAATTTCCCTTGAACTGGAAATCAGAGGGCGCCTCTAACCGCCGATCCATGTCCGCTTTTGCCCAAAGCGGGCATCCGGGCTGCTTACAGTGTGCTACCTGAGTTGTTGCGATGCCTTGTCGTGAGCCTTGGGGCGAGTGAGTTCCTTATGCTTCTCGGCGGGGCGGCGGCTGCATGTTCAACTGATTGCTAGGGCGTGGGCTGTGCGCCATCAGGTAGCAACATGTTATTGTCGTTTGCGCAGAGGGCGTAGCTTTCCCGGGGGCGCATGCTGCGATTTGATTTTATCGCATTGTTCGGCGGCGTGGCTATGTGTCCGCTATCGCGGGGAGATCGCGCATAGCGATGCCACACAAAGACGTTGAGATTGCTGTTGTCGGTGGCGGCATTGGCGGTCTCGCCGCCGCGATAAATCTTCTGCAAGCTGGTTTTGACGTTCATGTTTTTGAGCAGGCGCGCGCAATGCGCGAAGTTGGAGCCGGCCTGCAAGTTAGCCCTAACGCTTCCCGCGTTTTGCACCGGTTAGGACTGGCGGACGAATTGGCAAAACTGGGTGTACGGCCGTTGGCTTTCCACCAGCGGCGATGGGAAGACGGCCGCACCTTGCTGAAAACCCCGCTCGCTGATGCTGTTGTCAGCGCGTTTGGCTATCCCCACTATCAGTCGCATCGAGGCGACGTATTATCGATGCTGGTCAACGCGTTCCCGAGTGACCGGCTGCACACCGGTCACCGCTTGACCGGCTTCACTGAGCGAGAGAATCGCGTCGAAGCTGAATTTGAAAATGGCAGCCATATCACGGCAAATGCATTGATTGGGGCTGATGGCATTCATTCGACGGTCTGCCGTTTGCTGTTTGGATCAGGACAACCCCGGTTCACGGGCTGCGTAGCGTATCGCGGTTTAATTCCAGTCGAGCGCGTCAAGCACCTTGATATCGAGGTGACCGCGCAGATTTGGCTTGGCGCGGGCAAACATATCATCGTGTACTACGTCGCCGGGAAACGGCTGGTGAATTTCGTCGCCAATATCGAACAGGATTCCTGGACCGGTGAATCGTGGACGGATCGCGGCGACGTAACCGATCTGCGTATCGGCTTTGCCAACTGGGATCCCCAATTGCGCGCTATCATTGACGCGATTGACGAGACGTTTATATGGGGCCTTTTTGACCGAGCGCCGTTACAGCATTGGTCAGTGGGCAGGGTGGCACTGCTAGGCGACTCCCGCCATCCGATGCTGCCCTATATCGCACAGGGCGCGGCACAAGCGCTTGAAGATGGTGCGACGTTGACGGCCTGTTTAAAAAAATACCCTGATGTTGCAGAAGCCCTGCGCCGCTACGAGGCGCTTCGTCTGCCGCGCGCTACGCATATCCAGAGCATGGCAACAGCGAATAAGACGCGTTTCCATCTGCCGGATGGGCCTGCGCAGTGCGAGCGTGATGCGAAAATGGCTAGAGGCGGCACTGATTGGTCAATTAGGGCAATCGCCTGGATCTACGGATACGATTCAGCGGCAGCAGTTGAAACCGGAAATCTCGGTCTGCCGCAATCGGCCAACTAATGAATGAAGCAAGCCAATGGCCGCATTTTACCCAAAGCGGACATGCATCGCGCCAATTAAGGTTTATTCCTTACGGTAAATTTGAAAACGCGACCTGAATACCGTTCACCGACAGACGACTCATCAGACAATGTAGAAGGCCGCTTCGCAGCGGGGTCCAATTGGGTGAGGAGCATGAAGGTCGCCGCACTCGCCGCACTTGCCGCACTTGCCGCACTCGGTGTGCTCATCGCGCTTCCGGCAGAAGCTGGACAGCGCTATCGACAAAATAATGCTTCGCCATCTTGTGACAATGATGGCCGCTGTATGCACGTGACCGCACTCACATCGAGCAGCGGGGGCCACATACGCACATCAGAGCGCAAACCGGACCACGTCGTTGATGCCAATGGCAACGGCATGATGGTGACGGTGCAAACGGCGTATGGCTTCAACATCACGGTGCACCCGGCCTACGCCAGCAAGTTTCAGAAGTT
>DASSIJ010000059.1:0-6991 GCA_035692045.1 Pseudolabrys sp.
GTCGAAAACATCAACGGCCAGGCGATCACGCTCGCGATCAAGCACAAGGACAAGCGCGATCCGAAAGACTGGAAGGGTATGAAATTCGCTGTGCCGTTCGACTACTCGATGCACAACTATCTGCTCCGCTACTACGTCGCCGAGCACGGCATCGATCCCGACCAGGACATTCAAATTCGCGCGGTGCCGCCGCCGGAAATGGTCGCCAATCTGCGCGCCGACAATATTGACGGGTTCCTGGCGCCTGATCCGGTGAATCAGCGCGCGGTCTATGACGGCGTCGGCTTTATCCACACGCTCTCGAAAGAGATCTGGGACAGGCACCCGTGCTGTGCCTTCGCGGCGTCCAAGGAATTCGTCACCGAAAGCCCGAACACTTATGCTGCTCTGCTCAGGGCAATTATTGATGCCACTGCCTTTGCTCATAAACCGGACAACCGCAAGCAAATCGCCGAAGCGATCGCGCCGGCTAACTATCTCAACCAGCCGGTGACCGTGGTTGAACAGGTTTTGACTGGCACCTTCGCCGATGGTCTTGGCAACGTGAGAAATGTGCCGGATCGAATCGATTTCGATCCGTTTCCCTGGCAGTCCTTCGCTGTCTGGATCATGACGCAAATGAAGCGCTGGGGTCAGATCAAGGGAGATGTCGACTATACGAAGGTGGCAGAGGAAGTTTTCCTTGCCACCGACACCGCCAAACTGATGAAGGACGTCGGTCTGACACCGCCAAAGGCAACTTCAAAGACCTTCGTGGTGATGGGCAAAACTTTCGATCCGGCCAAGCCTGAGGACTACATCCGGAGCTTCAAGATCAAAAAGGTGGTGTGAATGAAGACGGCATCGCTGACCGGGCGCGCAGCCGTCGTTTCACTTGCGCTTTTGTTCAGTCTCCTTGTCGCGTGGCATCTGGCGACGCGCGGCATCGGTGCCACTCAGCATATGGACCCCGAATACGCCAAGCTCATGGGCGCTACCGCTACGCAGGGCACATCGGCAATGCCGGGGCCGCTCGATGTCGCCGCCAAGCTCTGGGAGCACCTGCGCCGACCCTTTTACGACAATGGACCAAACGATAAAGGCGTTGGTATCCAGCTTGCCTTCTCGATTGCGCGCGTGCTGATCGGCTATTTGCTGGCGGTGCTGGTGGCGATACCGGTTGGATTCCTGATCGGTATGTCGCCATTGATGAACAAGGCGCTTGATCCCTTCATCCAGGTACTCAAGCCGATCTCGCCGCTCGCCTGGATGCCGCTCGCACTCTACACCATCAAAGATTCCAGCCTGTCGGCGATTTTTGTGATCTTCATCTGCTCGTTGTGGCCGACCATGATCAACACCGCGTTTGGCGTCGCTTCCGTACGGCGCGAATGGCTGAACGTGGCAAAGACCCTCGAAGTCGGCACGTTTCGTCGCGCTTTCACGATCATCCTGCCGGCCGCCGCGCCGACCATTCTCACAGGCATGCGCATCTCCATCGGTATCGCCTGGCTGGTAATCGTTGCGGCTGAAATGCTCGTAGGCGGAACAGGTATCGGTTATTTCGTGTGGAACGAGTGGAATAACCTATCGATCACCAACGTGATCACCGCGATCCTGTTGATCGGTCTCGTCGGCATGTCGCTCGACTTCATTCTTGCGCGGCTCACGCGCCTGGTCACATTTCCCGAGTAGCCATGTCAGACCGTTTTATTTCCATCGAAGGCATCGCGCGTCGGTTTCTGGCGCCCGGCGGCGGCACCACGACTGTCTTCGAAGACCTGTGGCTGTCAATGACGCGCGGCGAGTTCGTCTGCATGATTGGGCATTCTGGCTGCGGCAAGACTACGGTGCTCAATATTCTGGCGGGACTCGACGTGCCTTCGAGTGGTGCGGTCATTGTGGATGGGCAGGCCATCGAAGGCCCCAGCCTTGACCGCGCTGTGATTTTTCAGAGCCACGCGCTGCTGCCGTGGCGCACGGTTCTGGGCAATGTCACCTATGCTGTTTCCTCGAAATGGCGTGATTGGCCGGCAGCGCAGGTTGCGGCGCACGCGCAAAAATTTATCGATCTGGTCGGTCTAACCGGCGCCGAACACAAGCGACCGGCTGAACTCTCCGGCGGTATGAAGCAGCGTGTTGGCATTGCACGCGCATTGTCGATCGAGCCAAAGATCATGTTGATGGACGAACCGTTCTCCGCGCTCGACGCGCTCACGCGCGGCACTCTGCAGGATGAGGTGCGTCGTATTTGCCAGGAAACGGGGCAGACGGTGTTCATGATCACTCACGATGTGGACGAGGCGATTTATCTCGCGGACAAAGTGGTGCTGATGACCAATGGGCCTGGCGCGGTGTTGGCTGAGATCGTGGAGAATCCGTTGCCCAAGCAGCGGTCTCGCGGCGACATTCATAAGCATCCGCTCTATTACGCGGCGCGTAACCACATTATTGACTTCCTGGTAAGTCGCAGCCGCAGCTTCGTCGCGGAGACAGGAGGCGTTTACGATCCGCGCAATGTCGCGCTCGTACGGCCCGGAGTACCGGAGCCCTCGATCGCAAGACCTGCGCCAAAAACGTCAAGCGGAAGCCAGCAGGCGGCCGCGCACTGAGATTTTGCAAAAGGGAGTATGCCATGACACGTGCCGGATTGACTGAGAAGCTTCTCGATATCAAACGCGAGAAGGGATGGACCTGGAAATATATCTGCGAGCAGATCGGCGGTATGTCGCCGGTGATGATCACCGGCGGTGTCCTCGGACAGCAGAAGATGACGAAGCCGATGGCCGCCGCCGCCGCCAAATTGTTCGGCCTCACCAAGAGCGAACAGGCCTTGCTCAATGAGGTTCCGATGCGAGGTGCCGGCACGCCAATGCCGCCGACCGATCCGTTGATCTACCGTTTCTACGAGCTGGTCATGGTCAACGGCCCGGCGTGGAAGGCGTTGATCGAAGAAGAGTTCGGCGACGGCATTATGTCAGCCATCGACTTCGACATGACGATTGATCGTCAGCCTGACCCGAAGGGTGATCGCGTCAAGATCGGCATGACGGGCAAGTTCCTGCCGTTCAAATATTACGGCGCCACCGGCAATGCATTGGCTTACGGATTGAAGGAAGAGTGAAGGTTACCCTTTGCGTTTGCGCGCGGGCGTCTTTCCTTCGCCGACAATCAGCACTTGTGGACCGATGTCGGCCACCCGCGTAGTGCCGGTAAGCGCCATCGCAACGCTGAGCTCTTTCTGAAGGATGTCGATTGCCTTTGCGACGCCGGCTTTGCCGCCGGCACCAAGTCCGTAGACGTAAGCACGCCCGATCAGACAGGCCCGGGCGCCGAGCGCCAGCGCGCGCAGCATGTCGGCACCCGTGCGGATGCCACCATCAAAAAGCACCTCGGTGTCAGATCCGACCGCCTGCGCAATCGCCGGCAGCGCCGAGATGGATGAAGGCGCACCGTCGAGCTGGCGTCCGCCATGATTCGACACGACAATGGCATCGGCGCCAAGCTTCACTGCGGTCTTGGCATCATCGACGTCGAGGATGCCCTTGATGATGAGCTTGCCCGGCCAGATTTTCTTGATCCACTCGACGTCCTTCCAGTTCAACGCCGGATCGAACTGGCTATTGGTCCACTCGGCGAGGGAGGTGACATCCTCCATGCCCTTCACGTGGCCGGCGAGATTGCCGAAATTCCTGCTCTTGCCTTTCAGGATGCTGAGCGCCCACCCCGGCTTGGTCGCAATATCGACGATGTTCTTCAGGCGGATCTCCGGCGGCACCGTCATGCCGTTACGGATGTCGCGGTGGCGCTGGCCGAGCACCTGCAGATCGACCGTGAGCACCAGTGCGGTGCATCCGGCATTTGCGGCGCGGGTGAGAATATCCTTGGAGAAGCCGCGGTCGCGGATCACGTAGAGCTGGAACCAGAAAGGCTTTGTAGTCGCCTCCGCCACGTGCTCGATCGAGCAAATCGACATGGTGGACAGGATGAAGGGGATGTTCGCTTCTTCGGCCGCCTGCGCTGACAGGATCTCACCGTCGCCATATTGCATGCCGCACAGCCCGATCGGGGCCAGTGCGAATGGTGCGCTCACCTTCTGCCCGACGATGGTGGTGGCAAGGCTTCGCTCAGAGACATCAACCATCACGCGCTGGCGCAGCTTGATCGATTCGAGATCGGCGCGGTTCGCGCGTAGTGTCTCCTCGTTATAGGAGCCGCTATCGGCGTATTCGAAAAAGGCTTTTGGAACCCTGCGCCGGGCAAGCGTGCGCAAATCTTCTATGCAGGTGATGTTTTTCATGGCGCGGTTGTGGGAGTTCGTCGATAGATCATCGGGTAGCACAGTGGCGGGACGCTGCGAAATGGCTCCATCCGATGGTGAGAAACGTTAACCGCACTCGGTAATGATTCCCCGCGATTTTTGACGTAATTTCACGCTCTTGGCATTAGTATTCGATCTCTGACCCGCTTGGCGGCCCATCAAAAGCAGGCTAGTCAGGGGGCCTGATCAGCAGCGCAGGCGTCGGGGGAGTTTCATGGTTCGTCGCTACTTTGGAACCGACGGCATTCGCGGCCTGGCTAATCGCGTGATTACCCCGGAACTGGCGCTGAAAGTTGGCCAGGCGGCCGGTCTTGTCTTCAGACAAGGTGATCACCGGCATCGCGTCCTGATCGGCAAGGATACTCGCCTTTCGGGATACATGATTGAGACGGCGCTGGTCGCCGGCTTCACCTCCGTCGGCATGGACGTGCTGCTGACCGGCCCCATTCCGACGCCCGCGGTCGGGATGCTCGCGCGCTCGATGCGCGCCGATCTCGGCGTCATGATCTCCGCCTCGCACAATCCTTTCGATGACAACGGAATCAAGCTCTTTGGCCCCGATGGGTACAAGCTGAGCGACGAGACGGAGGCCAAGATCGAAGAGTTGATCGACGCCGATCTCGGCAAGCAGCTCGCCAAAAGCAACGATCTCGGTCGTGCCAGGCGTATCGACGGCGTTCAGGATCGCTACATTGAATTTGCCAAGCACACCTTGCCCAAGGCGGTGTCGTTTGACGGTCTGCGCGTCGTCATCGATTGTGCGAATGGCGCGGCCTACAAGGTGGCGCCTGGGACCTTGTGGGAATTGGGCGCCGACGTCATCTCGATCGGTGTTGATCCCGATGGGTTCAACATCAATAAAGATTGCGGTTCTACCGATCTCGCCGCTCTGTCCAATAAAGTCCGCGAGATGCGCGCGGATATCGGTATCGCGCTAGACGGTGATGCCGATCGCGTTTTGATTGTGGACGAGCGCGGCCGTGTGGTCGACGGCGATCAACTGATCGCGGTTATTGCCGAGAGCTGGAAGGAGGATGGAAGACTCCTGCGTCCAGGTGTGGTCGCTACTGTGATGTCCAACCTCGGCCTCGAGCGGCATCTTGGCGCGTTGGGAATCGAATTGGTGCGCACGCCGGTCGGCGACCGCTATGTACTCGAGCACATGCGCGCGCACGGCTACAATATCGGCGGCGAGCCATCCGGCCACATAATCCTGTCGGACTACACCACGACGGGTGACGGCTTCATCGCTGCATTGCAGGTGCTGGCGGTGGTCAAGCGCGGCGACAAGCCGGTATCGCAGCTCTGCCATCGCTTTGAGCCGCTGCCGCAGGTGCTCAAGAACGTGCGCTACCAAAAAGGCAAGCCGCTTGAAGATGCGCAAGTGCGCTCGGCCATCGCAAGTGCCGAGCGCAAACTCGGCCGTGGTGGGCGTCTGATTGTGCGACCCTCCGGGACCGAGCCGGTCATCCGGGTGATGGGCGAGGGTGACGACAGAAATCTCGTCGAATCCGTCGTCGATGATGTGGTCGAGGCGTTGAGCGAAGTCGCCGCCTGACGGCACAGCGAACCGCGTCCCCCGCGCCGCAAATTTTTGGCGGTAAACAATTTCTTAAATCAAGAATTTCGACGCGCGCATTTTGTAGCTGCGCTGCAGGCATTTCTCTCTGGTCGACAAAATCGATTAAGTAGCGTGGTTAATAAACAAGGTTAAGTACCAATTAAGGATTTGCTGCCATCGTTACCTCCAATCGCCGCGTGGGGCGTTTGTTGCAGGGTCGATGGCATGATTGGGTTGCCTCTTGTAATTGCTGCGTTCGCTGCGTCAGCGAAGCACATTCCGCCGACCTTTCAGTACCACCATTGGCGCCAGCCGAGCACTTTTCCGGCTGGTATCTGCGTGGCTGGGCCTACGACGATCCACCACTGTCACCTGCGTTGCCGATGTGCGCAGCAGGGGTCACTGGCCGTCGACTAACCGTGGGCGGCTGATTTGAAAACGAACGGGACCATAGTCATGAGCCGGGCGAGTCTAAACGACAGTGTCAATCGATGCAGGGCGAGCGGTTTCCGCGCAACGTTGTTGGGCGCTGCCGCCGTGTTTTGCTCGGTGCTGGCGACAGTATCGCCTGATCGCGCGATGGCGGCGGATTGGCCGCTGCGCGGCACAGTCGATCCCGGCTATGCGCGATGGGATGGCTGGCAATTCGGCGTTCTTGCCGGCTATGGCAACATGAATGTCGATTTCGGGAACAGCACCAGCCCGTTGGTGGCCTCTATTCTGCGCAATACGACGCTGGAAGCAGAGGGTGCTCCCTCGACCTGGACGACCCTGCAGAAAAAATCCACGAATGGCCCGGTGTTCGGTGCATTTCTTGCCTACAATTGGCAATGGAGCGAGCTCGTCATCGGCGCTGATCTCTCATACAAGCACCCATCCATTCTGCAATCCGCTACGGGCGATTCACTACGACGCACCTTCGACACGTCAGACAATATACAACACGATGTAACGATTGCAGCAGAGTCGTCGTTCAAGCTCGTTGACTACGCGGCATTGCGGGCGCGTGCGGGATACGCTTTCGGCCAATTCCTGCCCTATACCGCGGTTGGCATTGCGGTTGGGCGATTCAATTATCACACCACCGTAACTGTGACTGACGGCATGACACAGCTTCTGCCCGCTCCGCC
>DASSIJ010000060.1:0-6499 GCA_035692045.1 Pseudolabrys sp.
GCGGACGTTCGGCATGGACGAGCCAATGGGCTGCTACGATGACTTTGAGGTCGCAGATGCATTTGTGCTGTGGGGTTCGAACATGGCGGAGATGCACCCGATCCTCTGGAGCCGCGTCACGGATCGCAGACTGAGCGCGCCGCATGTGCGTGTCGCGGTTCTTTCAACATTCGAGCATCGCTCATTTGATCTTGCCGACATTCCGATGGTCTTCACGCCGCAAACCGATCTTGCAATTCTGAATGCCATCGCCAATCACATCATCACTACCAATCGCGTGAACAAGGACTTCGTCGACAAGCATACTGTCTTCAAACGCGGCCAGACCGACATCGGTTACGGGTTGCGGCCGGACAATCCATTGGAAGTGAAGGCGACGGGACGCACGAAAGTGGGCGATGCGACCGACATCACGTTCGAGGACTATGCAAAATTCGTCTCTGAATACACGCTGGAAAAGGCCGCCAAAATGTCCGGCGTTTCCGTCAACAGCCTTCGCCAACTCGCGGAGCTCTACGCCGACCCGAAGACCAAGGTCGTCAGTTTCTGGACGATGGGATTTAACCAGCATACCCGTGGCGTCTGGTGTAACAACCTCGTCTATAACATTCATCTGCTCACCGGAAAGATTTCCGAGCCGGGCAACAGTCCGTTCTCACTCACCGGTCAGCCGTCGGCTTGCGGTACGGCGCGTGAGGTGGGCACGTTTTCACACCGGCTGCCCGCCGACATGCTGGTGGCCAACAAGAATCATCGGGACGTAGCGGAGAAGATCTGGAAGCTGCCCGAAGGCACGATTTCGCCGCAGCCGGGCTACCATGCGGTGCTGCAGAGCCGCATGCTGCGCGACGGCAAGCTCAACGCCTACTGGGTGCAGGTCAACAACAACCTCCAGGCTGCCGCCAATGTCAACGAAGAAGGGTATCCGGGCTATCGCAATCCCGAGAACTTCATCGTTGTCTCCGACGCCTATCCGACCGTGACAGCGCAGGCTGCCGATCTGGTGCTGCCGACGGCGATGTGGGTCGAAAAGGAAGGCGCCTATGGAAACGCAGAACGGCGCACTCACTTCTGGCACCAGCTGGTGAACGCCCCAGGCGAAGCGCGCTCGGATCTCTGGCAACTGATGGAGTTCTCCAAGCGGTTCAAAATCGAGGAAGTCTGGCCTGCTGAGTTGATCGCCAAGAAGCCCGAGTACCACGGCAAGACCTTGTTCGATGTCCTGTTCAGGAACGGCGAGGTCGACAAGTTTCCACTGTCCGACATGGCTCCGGATTTCGAGAATCACGAGTCGAAGGCATTCGGCTTCTACGTGCAAAAGGGATTGTTCGAAGAGTATGCCGGATTCGGTCGGGGTCACGGACACGACCTGGCGCCCTTCGACGCTTACCACGAGGCGCGTGGGCTGCGTTGGCCGGTGGTTGATGGCAAGGAGACGCGCTGGCGCTACCGAGAAGGCCTGGACCCGTATGTAAAGGCCGGCGAGGGAGTCAGATTTTACGGATTCCCCGATGGCAAGGCGCGCATTTTCGCTTTGCCTTACGAGCCACCAGCTGAATCGCCGGACGCAACCTATCCCTACTGGCTTGTCACCGGGCGCGTGCTTGAGCACTGGCATTCCGGCTCAATGACCCGGCGCGTTCCCGAGCTTTACCGGGCTTTTCCGAATGCCGTCTGCTTCATGCACCCCGACGACGCGGCCAAACTCAACATACGGCGGGGCGACGAGGTGAAAGTCGAATCGCGGCGCGGGCTTATCCGGACACGACTCGAAACGCGCGGGCGCGACCGCATGCCGCGCGGCGTCGTATTCGTTCCGTGGTTCGACGAGAGCCAGTTGATCAACAAGGTGACGCTCGACGCCACCGATCCGATATCTTTCCAAACCGATTTCAAGAAGTGTGCAGTCCGCATTGAACGCGTGTAGGGGCCGGACTATGGCAAGCGATCTCCGACTTCTTGCGGCCGCAATACTCACGGTAGCGCTGTCGAGCGTGGTCATGGCGGAGACATTTTCCGCCCTGCGCGGCTCGATTCCACTCAACCAGGAAGGGTCACCCCCAGCCCTGCCTCCCGAGCAAAATACGTCGGTCCGCGAGCCGCGAAATTATCCGGAACAGCCGCCGGTCATTCCGCATTCGACGGAGGGCTATGAAGTCAGTATCAACGCGAACAAGTGTTTATCCTGTCATGCGCGGACGCGTGTCCACGAATCACAAGCGCCCATGGTCAGCATCACCCACTTCATTGATCGCGACGGGCAGTTTTTGGCTTCCATTTCGCCCCGCCGATATTTCTGCACCGAATGCCACGTCCCGCAGCACAATGTGCGGCCGCCGGTAGAAAATGATTTCGTTGACATCGACTCTCTTCTCAAGCGTTCGGCGCCGGGAGCGCCTCGATGACGACCACCGAGGTCCCGCGCCCTTCGTTTTGGCGCCGCGCGCTTTCGTTCACACGCGAAGTCTGGGGCGTGCTGATTCGACCAAGCTCGATCTTCAGCCTGGGATTTCTGGTGCTCGCCGGCTTCATCGCCGGAATATTTTTTTGGGGTGCCTTCAATACGGCTCTGGAACTCACCAACACGGAGACGTTTTGCACCTCGTGCCACGAAATGCGCACCAACGTGTTTGAGGAGCTGAAAACGACCGTGCACTACAACAATCGATCAGGCGTGCGCGCCCACTGTCCCGATTGCCATGTTCCGCACGAATGGACCGACAAAATCGCGCGCAAGATGCAGGCCTCGAAGGAAGTGTGGGGCAAGCTTTTCGGAACCATCAATACGCGCGAGAAATTCCTCGACCATCGCCTCGAGCTCGCGGAACATGAATGGGCGCGCATGAAGGCTAACGATTCCCTCGAATGCCGCAACTGCCACAGCGCGCAATCGATGGATATCACGCGCCAAAGCCCGCGCGCAGTTGAGGCGCACCAACGCTTCCTGTTTACGGGTCAGAAGACCTGCATCGATTGCCACAAAGGCATTGCTCACCATTTGCCCGACATGCGCAACGTCCCCGGGTGGCAGTAGCCATCGGGAGCAGTGAAGGCTCTATTGACTTTAATCCTATAGTGAATATAGTCCTATCCGTTCGGTTCACCGAGGGGCGCTCTCGTGAGGCGTCATGCGGGGTGGGATCGGATGCGGCGCCCGCGGGCGTGCCTCGCAAGGCATGCACCCGGGCGGCGCCGGGGCTCCGCCTGGCGGCCAATAGGAGCCGCCCGCCAGGAGCTTGGCTGACGGCGGCCGTCCCGGGTTTCACGGGCGGCCACGAAAAGCGCGGCCCGGCGCCGTAAGGAAGACGCCGCAAATAAGCCCGGACTGCACAAGCTTGTCCGGGTGGCGCGCCGAGCGGCGCCCCGTATTTCCGAGAGGGAATGCGGGCACACAAAGAACAATGGTTGCGTCCCTTGGCGCGCCATCCCCCTCATATTTTGAGGGGAGACAACGGGAAGACGGGCCTACCCGGGGCCTCGCCAAACAATACGGTGATGACGCATGTTTGTTTGAAAGACTTGGCTGTTTGAAAATTGGCTGTTTGAAATGTGAATCAGAGATTTGGGTGGCCCGACAGCACCCTCAGCGTCATGCCCGGCCACAGCCGTCCGAAAGGACGGCGTGCTTTCGCACGCCTATGTGCCGGGCATCCACGTCTTGCGGCCTTGCAGCAGAAAAGACGTGGATGGCCGGGACGAGCCCGGCCATGACGAGAGCAAAGACGTGGATGGCCGGCACATAGGCGTGCGGAAGCACGCCGTCGTTCGGACGGCTATACCCTGCCATGACGAGAGCAAAAACGTAAATGGCCGGGCGTGTGAGCCCGGCCATCACTCGCGAGCTCGGTGCCCGCGCTCAGGTCCGGAACGGACGCTTGTCACGCCGGCGATCGCTGACCGGCTGATAGGCAACACGGGAATGATACGAGCAATAGGGCAGGTCGTTCACGGTGTCGCCACCGCAGAAGAAAAAATCCGTGCCGCCCGGATCGCCGACCGGCCAGCGGCAAGTCTTTTCCGTCAGCTGAAGCAGGGTCTTGCGTTGCTCGAGCGGAATTTCGATCAGTTCCGGCTCCGGTTCGATGTCGTAGTCATAGGCGAGGGCGGTGTTGCCGCGTATCGATGGGCGCGGCACCCGCATCATGTGGCCCGATGAGCGTGCCTTGCGCGGCCGTGGGGCCGACGAGGACGGGCTTTTCGCGCGGCCGGAAAGGCCGAGACGGTGAACCTTGCCGATGACGGCGTTGCGGGTAATCCCGCCGAGTTCAGCGGCAATCTGGCTCGCAGACAGACCGTCCGCCCATAACTTTTTCAGGAGTTCGACCCGCTCGTCGGTCCAGCCCATTGGGATTTCTCCTCAGACTTCAAGACTTTGGATAGAGTCCAACCCCGTCGCCGGACGCCAATCAGGCGCCAGACGCATACCCGTCAGGGATGGACTGAAATCACTCGGCGGTACGAGATGTCGTACTACCTGACCGTAAGGCTACAATAGGCAGTGACTCGCCTGCAAGCTCTCCCGCTAGCTACCAACAGGTTTTCCTTTAAAATCGGCGCTTGCGGAGCAATTGAGTAGGGTTGATTGACAGCACGGGCCCCCGCAATACAATGAAAAAAGTGCCGCCCGGCGAGGCGGCACATTTCTTTTCGGCGGGCGCATGGCGCCGAAATGGTAATCACCCGGCAAGACCGTGCGCGAACGAAAGCGCATGATCCCGAAAAGTGGGCGCCGGTTTTCGGGCAAGTTCATGCGTAACCGAAGATACTCGATGGAAGACAGTAGTCGTGAACTCGCATCTATTGCCAACCTATGCGCGGGTCGATCTTGCTTTCGAGCGGGGCGAGGGCGCTTGGCTGTTCACGGCCGCGGGTGAACGGTACCTGGATTTTACAGCCGGCGTTGCTGTCAATGCGCTTGGACATGCCCATCCTCATTTGGTCAAGGCGCTGACTGAGCAAGCGCATAAGGTCTGGCACGTATCCAATCTCTATCGCATTCCGGAAGGCGAGAAGCTCGCCGATCGACTCTGCGCGGCCAGCTTCGCCGATACGGTATTTTTCCAGAATTCAGGGGCCGAGGCGCTGGAATGTGCGATCAAGATGGCGCGCAAATTTCAGTCGGCCTCCGGCAAACCGGAGCGCTACCGTCTCATCACTTTCGAAGGCGCCTTTCATGGCCGCACGCTCGCGACCATCGCGGCCGCCGGCAACAAGAAATATCTCGAAGGCTTCGGGCCGCCGATCGACGGGTTCGATCTGGTGCCCTTCGGCGATCTCGACGCGGTCAAGCGCGCCATCGGTCCTCAAACCGCGGGCATCCTGATCGAACCGATCCAGGGCGAAGGCGGTGTGCGGGTTGCGGCTGCGAATTTCCTGCGCGCCTTGCGCCAGCTGTGCGATCAGCATGATCTGCTGCTCATATTCGACGAAGTGCAAACGGGTATCGCGCGCACCGGCGAGATGTTTGCCTATGAGCGCAGCGGGATCACGCCGGATGTCATGGCGATCGCGAAAGCGCTTGGCGGCGGCTTTCCGATCGGCGCCTGCCTGGCGACGGCGGAAGCCTCGAAAGGAATGACAGTCGGCTCGCATGGGTCGACCTTTGGCGGCAATCCGCTGGCGATGGCCGTTGCCAATGCCGTGCTGGACGTGGTGTTGGCCGACGGCTTCATCGAGCGCGTGCGCAGCAACGCTTTGTTGCTCAAGCAGCGGCTGGCCGAACTGAAGGACCGTCATGCCTCGGTGATCGCCGAAGTGCGCGGCGAAGGCTTGCTGATCGGCCTTCGCATGATTCCGCAGGCTTCCGAGATGATTGACGAGCTGCGCGCCGAGAAGATGATCGCGGTCGGCGCCGGCGACAATGTGGTGCGTCTGTTGCCTCCACTCATCATTGGCGAGAAGGAGATTGCCGAGGCGGTCGGATGTATCGACAGGGCATGCACGCGCCTGGAGCAAACGCACGCGCGTGCGGCCAAGGCGGCGTCATGACCGCAAATGGTGTCAGGCATTTCCTCGATCTCACCGACCTTCCCAAGCCGGTGCTTGCCGGGCTGATTGACAATAGCCGCGCGATGAAAGCCGCGCGCGCGCGGGGTCAAATGGCGTCGCCGCTCGCCGGAAAGACCCTTGCGATGGTGTTCGACAAGCCTTCAACGCGTACACGCGTTTCGTTCGATGTTGCCATGAGGCAGCTTGGCGGCGAAGCGATCCTGCTGACCGCGCAGGAAATGCAGCTGGGACGCGGCGAGACGCTCGCCGACACCGCGCGTGTGCTGTCGCGTTACGTTGATGCGATCATGATCCGCATCCTCGATCATGAGGCCGTGGCCGAGCTCGCACGTTATGCGACGATCCCGGTGATCAACGGGCTGACGCGGCGGTCGCATCCCTGCCAGGTGCTGGCCGATGTCATGACCTACGAGGAAAAACGTGGGCCGATCCGCGGGCGCACGGTGGCCTGGAGCGGGGATTCCAACAACGTGCTGGCGAGCTGGATGCA
>DASSIJ010000061.1:0-4485 GCA_035692045.1 Pseudolabrys sp.
GGGTCGGCATTATACGTCGTGGACGAAGCCGGGACCTTTTTATGCTTGCTCTTCTTGGCGGCATCGGCGGGCGCCGCGAACATGAAGGCCGCGGCCAGGGTAGCAGCGAAGACTTTAAATGGCAGCGACATGGGGACCCCTGACGATTGCATGGATGATCATTCGCTTAGCGAATGGCGGCAGCGGTGAAAAGTAAAAGGCTCGGCAAAACGATCACATCTCGGTGTCGGAATATCGCGCCGCCTCAGGTGTTTAAGGGTGTCAAATTGCGGCTGGGGGACGGGCCGCCATATTGCGACCATGACATTGCAATCATGACGCCATTGGAGGCATTGTCCGGCTTTCCACCGCATATACAGGCCAATCCATGAGTATTTCCGACAAACGCCGTGCGTTCCGCGCGCTGCACCAGAGCGGTTGCTTTGCCATCCCCAACCCATGGAATGTCGGCAGCGCCCGCTATTTGCAGGGCCTTGGATTCAAGGCGCTGGCCACGACCAGCTCGGGATACGCTCATTCGATCGGCTATTCGGATGGCGACGTGACCCGCGATATGGTGCTCGCGCATTGTCGTGAAATCGCGCAAGCGACCGACATCCCGGTCAACGCCGATTTTGAAGGCGGCTACGCCGACGATCCCGACGAAGTCGCGGCAAATGTCCGGCTTTGTGTCGACACCGGCGTTGCCGGCTTGTCGATCGAGGATTCCACCGGCAACGACGCTGATCCGCTCTATGACTTCGATCTGGCGGTGAAACGTGTGCGCGCGGCGCGCGATGCAATCGACAAAGCAGGCGGTGACGTGATCTTCACCGCGCGTACCGAGGGTTTCATCAGGAACCGGCCGGATCTGGATGAAACTATCCGCAGATTGAAGGCCTTCGCCGATGCCGGCGCCGATTGTCTGTATTCGCCCGGCATCAAGACGCGCGAACAGATCACCGCAACGATCAACGCTGTTGCGCCGAAGCCGATCAATTTTCTCAATAGCAGCGCTTTCGGCTATACGATCAGTGATCTCACCGCACTTGGCGTCCGTCGCATCAGCGTGGGTGGCACACTCGCGCGCGTTGCCATGAATGCTTTCGTGCTGTCGGCACGGCAAATTTCGCAGGAAGGCAAATTCGACAGCTTCGCCGGCATCGTTTCAAATGCCGAATTGAACAAGTTCTTTCACGACGACCTGCCGCGGCGTCCAAAGAAGTGAGAGAACACGTTCATCCGCAAACCGGGCAGCCGATCGGCGCGCCGGTCGACGACACGCCGGCGCCGCGCCCCGGCCCGGTCACGCTGGAAGGGCGTTACGGCCGCGTCGAGAAGCTCACGCGCCAGCACGCGTCCTCACTGTGGGACGCAGTCAGGGGTAACGACGCGATCTGGACCTACATGTCGCAATACGGGCCATTCGCCGATGCAAGTGAATTTTCCACCTGGGTCGAAAGTCGCGCCGCGCTGGATGACCCGTACGCCTATGCAATTGTCGATCGCGCAAATCGTGCCGTCGGCATTGCGACGCTGATGGAAATTCGTCCGGCGATGCGCGTCATCGAAGTCGGCCATATCGTGTACTCGCCCGCGCTCCAGCGAACGCCGCTCGGCACTGAGGCGCAATACCTGCTTGCCGGCTATGTATTCGAGACGCTCGGCTACAGGCGCTACGAATGGAAATGCAATTCGCACAATGCCGCCTCGCGCCGGGCAGCGCTGCGTTACGGTTTTACGTTCGAGGGCATCTTGCGTCAGCAGATGATAGCCAAGAAACGCAACCGCGATACTGCGATGTTCTCGATGCTCGATAGCGAATGGCCGGTGCGCAAGGCCAATTTCGAGCACTGGCTTTCAGCGGACAATTTTTCCTCCGGCGGGCGACAAATTGTCAGCCTGAGCGCGCTGAATAGTACCGCCGAATGAGCATTTCTTCACAGCCATCGCCCGGCTTAATTCAGCAACGCCCGTTCGTGCTGTTCTGGCTCGCGAGGCTTGCCTCGACCATGGGCTATCAGATGCTGGCCCTGACGATCGGCTGGCAGATCTACGAGCTTACCAACAGTGCTTTGGATCTTGGCCTTGTGGGATTGATACAATTCGTCCCGGCCGTCGTGCTAACGCTTTTGATCGGACACACCGCCGACCGTTACGACCGCCGCCTGATCGTCCGCGTGGCACAAGGCGCCTACGCGCTGGCCGCCGTGATGATCACCATCGCCCTGCTGAAAGGGATTCTGGGACGCGATCTATTGTTTGCTGCGGTTTTCATGATCGGTTGCGCTCGCGCCTTCGAACTCCCGACGGCGCACGCGTTGGCACCATCGCTGGTGCCTGTGCCGATGATTTCGCGCGCTGTGGCGGCATGGACCTCTGCCAATCAGACCGCCATCATTTGCGGCCCGGCCCTGGGCGGCCTTGTCTACGCGCTGAGCCCGGTGCTGGTTGGCGCGATCTGTCTGATACTGTTCGCCTGCTCGATCACGCTGATCAGCTTCGTGCCGGCAAAGGGTCCGCAGCAAAAGCGTGAGCCACCGACTCTCGCTTCCGTGCTGGCGGGTTTTGAGTACATCCGAAGCCGGCGCCGGCTGCTTGGTGTGATCACGCTCGACCTTTTCGTCGTGATTCTCGGCGGTGCCACGGCACTGCTGCCCATCTACGCCAGGGATATACTCGGTGTCGGTCCTGTCGGCCTCGGCCTGTTGCGCTCGGCGCCGGCCGTCGGCGCATTGATCACATCTATCGTCCTTGCGCGTCACCCGGTCGAACGGCATATCGGCCGGAAGATGTTTGCGGTGGTTGGAATTTTTGGCGTAACGACCATTGTATTCGGATTGTCCAACTGGTTCCCGCTATCGCTGCTGGCACTCGCCGTGCTCGGTGCGTCTGATGCGGTCAGCATCGTTATCCGTTTTTCGCTGGTTCAGATTGAAACTCCCGACGAAAAACGCGGGCGCGTCAGCGCGATCAACTATTTATTTGTCGGCTCGTCGAACACGCTTGGCGAATTCGAATCCGGCCTGGTCGCCGCCTGGCTGGGCGCCGTGCCGTCGGTTGTGATCGGCGGATTGGGCTCGCTGCTGGTGGCAACGGTGTGGATGATGTTATTCCCGGATCTGCGTCGTATCGATCGTTTCGAGCCGGCGGATACTGAGCAAAAGAGGGCGTAATGCATATTCTGATTACGGGTGCCGCGGGCATGATCGGCCGCAAGCTTGTCGCCAGGCTGGTCAAGGATGGCCAGCTTAATGGACAGAAAATTGACCACCTGACGTTGATCGACGTCGTGGCTCCCGAAAAGCCGGCCGGGTTCACAGGCGCGGTCGAGGCTTCGACGAGCGACCTTTCCAACCCGGGCGCCGCCGCGAAAGCCATCGCCAAAAAGCCGGAGGTGATTTTTCACCTCGCCGGCGTGGTTTCGGGTGAGGCGGAAATCGACTTCGAGAAGGGATATCGCGTCAATCTCGATGGCACCCACGCCCTGCTGGAGGCGATCCGCACCACCGGCTACAAACCGAAGGTCGTATTCACCTCGTCGATCGCGGTTTACGGCGCGCCGTTTTCGAATTCCATTGCGGACGAGTTCCACCTTACGCCACTCACGTCCTATGGGACGCAGAAAGCGATCTGCGAACTGCTGCTCGCTGACTATACGCGACGAGGTTTTCTCGAGGGCGTCGGCATCAGATTGCCCACCATCTGCGTTCGGCCAGGCAAGCCCAACAAGGCTGCATCCGGTTTCTTCTCTGGCATCATCAGGGAACCGCTGGCCGGCCAGGAGGCCTTGCTTCCGGTTTCCGATGCTGTCCGCCATACGCACGCGAGCCCGCGCGCCGCGGTGGGATTTCTCATCCATGCTGCGGGATTGACGCGCGCGCAGCTCGGGCCCCGCGTCAATCTTGCCATGCCCGGCGTTTCATGCACGGTCGGGGAACAAGTCGAAGCATTGCGCCGTGTTGCCGGCGAAAAAGTCGCTGCGCGCATCCGGCGCGAGCCCGACGAACTTGTCCAGCAAATCGTTGCCGGCTGGGCCGAGCGCCTCGATGCGAAGCGCGCCCGTGATCTCGGATTTAAGGCCGAGGCCACATTTGACGAGATTATCCGTGCGCATATCGAGGATGAGTTGGGCGGGAAAATCGTGGCCTGATGCGCTTATCAAGATGTGCTTGCACACAGCACCGCAAACCCTACATTGTAACTCATGACCTACGTCGACGCCGCCGTCGCTCCCTTACGAAAAACCGGCCAGATCAAGATCCACGGGCCCGCCGCCTTTGAGGCGATGCGCAAGGCCGGCCAGCTTGTTGCGCGTTGTCTGGATATGCTCACCGAGCACGTCGGCCCGGGCGTGCCGACCGAAAAAATCGATCGGCTGGTGTTCGACTACGCCATGGATCACGGCGCCCTGCCCGCAACGCTGATGTACCGCGGCTACAAAAAATCGACCTGTACGTCCCTTAATCACGTCGTCTGTCACGGAATACCCGGTGACAAGCCGTT
>DASSIJ010000062.1:0-9266 GCA_035692045.1 Pseudolabrys sp.
TCATGAAGGTGGCGCAACTGCTTGCCACCATTCCTGACGCGCTTCCGCCGGAATACGCGAACGAACTGATCAAGCTGCAGAGTCAGGCGCCGCCGATGGGGTGGGCCTTCGTAAAACGGCGCATGAGTGCGGAACTCGGGATCGGTTGGCAAAAGAAGTTTTCCGCGTTCGAACATCACCCGGCCGCGGCCGCTTCGCTCGGTCAGGTCCACCGCGCCCATGCGCTTGATGGCAGCGAACTTGCCTGCAAGCTGCAATATCCGGACATGCAGTCGGCGGTCGAGGCCGATCTCAGTCAATTGCAACTCCTGTTCGCCATTCGCAAACGCTTCGATCCAGCGATCGATACCAGCGAAATTGCGGTCGAGATCGCGGCCCGCCTGCGGGAAGAACTCGACTACATCCGTGAAGCGAAGCACGTCGCGCTTTATGCAAACATGCTGAAAGCGGAAAGTGCGATCCGGGTGCCAAAGGTTTGGCCCGAACTGTCGACTGGCCGGTTGCTCACGCTCGATTGGCTCACCGGCCGCAAGTTGCTCGAACACAAGAGTGCGGCGCTTGAAACCCGCAACCGTCTTGCCACGGCCATGTTCACGGCCTGGTGGTTCCCCTTTAGCCGCGTTGGCGTCATCCACGGCGATCCACATCTTGGCAACTACACCGTTTTCGATGATGCCAGGGGGAAGCCTGCCGGCATCAACCTGCTGGACTATGGCTGCATCCGCATCTTTCCGCCGAGCTTCGTCGGCGGTGTCGTCGACCTCTATCGCGGGCTGTTACACGGCGATGACAATCTCGTGGTGCATGCTTATGAGACCTGGGGGTTCAAGCGGCTCAATCGCGATCTGATCGACGCGCTCAACATCTGGGCGCGGTTCATTTATGGCCCGCTGTTGGACGATCGTGTGCGGACGATCGCCGATGGCGTGAAACCGTCTGAGTATGGTCGCAGGGAAGCATTTCGAGTGCATCAGGCACTCAAGGCACGAGGACCGGTTACGGTGCCGCGCGAATTCGTGTTCATGGACCGCGCGGCCATCGGCCTCGGCGCGGTTTTCCTCCACCTGGCGGCGGAGCTCAATTTCTATCGATTGTTCAACGAGGCCATTGAACGCTTCGCCGTGGAGGACGTGGCGGCGCGACAAGACGCCGCCCTCGCCAAGGTCGGCCTGCAGCCGTCCACCAAAGGCTGAGGCAGGCGGCGTTGCCCTTGAGCCGCAATTGCGGTAACCCCTGTGCGCCCGCCTTTTTAAGTGACTTGGAGAGCTTTCCCCATGGCCGACCACGGCAACGTCGAATATGCCACCGCTACCGGTAACGACTACCCCGCGCACGAGCAAAGCTACGAGCGTTTCGTGCATTTCGCGCTTGTCGGTATCCTGTATGTGGTGACGATCCTGTTTGGCCTGGCGACCGGCGGTGTGATGGGCCATTGGTTCCTGGCGGCGGCAATCTTCGTCATTGGCCTGCTCGGGGCGATTCCCGGTCTGCTCAGCGGAGCGACGACACCGAGCTATGTCTCCTTCGTGATCTGCTTTCTGATTTTCGCCTTCACCGGACTGTCGCCGCACTGACATTTCACGGCCGGGCGGGGAGGCGCGAATGCGAATTGCCGTACCGCGAGAAACCGACGGTGAGCCGCGCGTCGCCGCGACTCCGGACACGATCAAGAAACTGAAATCTTTCGGCGCCGAGGTCGCGGTTGCGCGCGGCGCCGGCATTGCGTCGGGCATTCCGGACACGGACTTCGAGGCAGCCGGAGCGCAAGTCGCCGACGCGGTCACCAAGGATGCCGATATCGTTCTGAAAGTGCGCCGGCCTGCGCCGAACGAATTGGCTGCATACAAAAAGGGTGCGCTGGTCGTCGCCATCATGGATCCCTACGGCAACGAGCCCGCGCTCAAGCAGATGGCGGATGTGGGTGTCTCTGCGATTGCGATGGAGCTGATGCCGCGCATCAGCCGTGCGCAATCGATGGATGTCTTGTCCAGCCAGGCCAATCTCGCAGGTTATCGCGCGGTGATCGATGCCGCGGAGGAATACGGTCGCGCGCTACCGATGATGATGACGGCGGCCGGCACGATACCGGCGGCGAAAGTATTCATCATGGGTGTGGGCGTTGCCGGCTTGCAGGCGATCGCGACTGCGCGTCGCCTCGGTGCCATTGTCACGGCGACCGATGTGCGGCCCGCCACCAAGGAGCAGGTGGAGAGTCTCGGCGCCAAATTCCTCGCCGTTGAGGACGAGGAATTCAAGGATGCGCAGACGGCTGGCGGCTATGCCAAGGAAATGTCGAAGGAATACCAGGCGAAGCAGGCGGCATTGGTCGCCGAGCACATCAAGAAGCAGGACATCGTCATCACCACCGCGCTGATCCCGGGACGGCCGGCCCCGCGCCTGGTCTCCAAGGACATGGTTGCTTCGATGCGGCCGGGCTCGGTGATCGTCGATCTTGCGGTTGAGCGCGGCGGTAATGTCGAAGGGGCCCGTGCCGGCGAAGTGGCGCAGGTCGGAGGCGTGAAGATCGTCGGCCACCTCAATGTTCCCGGGCGATTGGCCGCATCCGCTTCATCGCTTTACGCCAAGAATCTCCTGACGTTCGTTGAAACCTTGATCGATAAGAAGGAAAAGAAACTTGCGATCAACTGGGATGACGAGTTGATCAAGGCGACGCTGCTCACGCGTGACGGTGCGGTCGTCCACCCGAATTTCCAACCGAAGACGGCAGCCTGACGGAGAGTCTGATGGACCATATCGCAACCGCAGTCGACCCCTTCGTGTTCCGGCTCTCGATTTTCGTGCTGGCGGTATTCGTCGGTTACTACGTCGTCTGGTCGGTGACACCGGCGCTGCACACGCCGCTGATGTCGGTGACCAACGCGATTTCCTCCGTGATCGTGGTCGGGGCATTGCTGGCGGTTGGTGTCGGGTTGGTCGCGAATGACAACGGCCCGTTCTGGGCGCGCGCTCTTGGCTTCGTCGCGCTGGTCTTTGCGTCAGTGAATATCTTCGGCGGCTTCCTGGTCACCCAGCGGATGCTTGCGATGTACCAGAAGAAAAAGAAATGAGCGCGGCATGAGCCCGAATCTCGTCGCGCTGCTCTATCTGGTCGCCGGCGTTCTTTTCATTCTGGCACTCCGTGGCCTGTCGAGCCCGGATTCCAGCCAGCGCGGCAATCTGTTCGGCATGATCGGGATGACGATCGCAGTGCTGACCACGCTCGGTTCGCATCCGCCGGGCGATCCGGTTGCCTGGGGCCTGGTGATCGGCGGAATAGCCGTCGGCGGCAGTATCGGCGCGGTGATCGCGCGGCGTGTGCCGATGACTTCGATGCCGGAACTGGTCGCTGCCTTCCATTCGCTGGTCGGCATGGCGGCGGTGCTGGTCGCCGCGGGAGCCTTTTACGCGCCGGCGGCGTTCGACATCGGCAGTGAAGGTCATATCCATGGGCAAAGTCTGATCGAAATGTCGCTCGGCGTCGCCATTGGCGCCATCACTTTCACTGGCTCGGTGATTGCATTCCTGAAGCTGTCCGGACGGATGAGCGGCAAGCCGATCACGCTGCCCGGCCGGCATATCGTCAATCTCGCGCTCTTGGCGGCTTTGGTCTTTTTCATCTACGGGTTCTTCGTCTCGCAGACCGCGATGGACTTCTGGATTATCGTCGCACTGTCGCTCGCGCTCGGTATCTTGATCATCATCCCGATTGGCGGTGCCGATATGCCGGTCGTGATCTCGATGCTCAATTCCTATTCGGGTTGGGCTGCCGCCGGCATTGGATTCACGCTGGGCAATTCTGCGCTGATCATCACTGGCGCACTGGTCGGCTCCTCGGGCGCGATTCTGTCCTACATTATGTGCAAGGGCATGAACCGCTCCTTCATCTCGGTCATTCTTGGCGGGTTTGGTGGCGAAACCGCGGGACCGGGTGCTGGCGCCGAGCAGCGGCCGGTCAAGCTCGGCTCGGCCGAAGACGCCGCCTATATTCTCAAGAATTCGTCCAAAGTAATCATCGTGCCGGGGTACGGCATGGCGGTGGCACAGGCACAACATGCGCTGCGCGAGATGGCCGACAAATTGAAAAAAGAAGGCGTTGAGGTGAAATATGCCATTCATCCGGTGGCAGGCCGCATGCCCGGCCACATGAACGTGCTTCTGGCTGAGGCCAATGTGCCTTATGACGAAGTGTTCGAGCTTGAGGATATCAATTCCGAATTCGCGCAGGCCGACGTTGCTTTCGTCATCGGCGCGAATGACGTCACCAATCCGGCGGCGGAAGATGACAAGACCTCACCCATTTACGGTATGCCGGTTTTGCAGGTGTGGAAGGCCGGCACCGTGATGTTCATCAAGCGCTCGCTCGCTTCCGGCTATGCCGGCATCGATAATCCGCTTTTCTATCGCGATAACACCATGATGCTCCTCGGCGACGCCAAGAAAATGACCGAAAGCATCGTGAAGGCGATGTGAACGAGGCGCGTTACCGCGCTTTCGGAGTGCGCTCCGGGACTTGATCGCCCGCTATTTTCTCGCCCAGGGAAACAGCATCACCGGGAAGTCGGCCGCATAGCGGCCCTCTTTCTCATGCGGCAGCACGGTTGGCGGTGGATTTCCCTGCGGTTCGACGACTTTGCGGTAGAGGTGCCAGGTCGCGTGACCGAGCACGGGCATAATTATCGTCAGGCCGAGCAGGAATGGAAGCGAACCGACGACCAGCAGTGCCCCGACGATCAACCCCCATACCGCCATCGTCCAGGGATTACGGGCGACGGTGCGAATTGACGTCAGCAGAGCGCCGGCCGCACCGACATCGCGGTCGAGCAACAACGGGAATGACACGACGCTGATCGTGAGAACCAGAATGGCGAAGAGCAGACCCACTCCATTTCCAACGACGATGAGCGTCCAGCCGGCCCGGGTGGTGAGCACATCGTGCAGAAAATCTGCGATCGACGTCGGTTCTGCATATCCGAAGGTGGCGATGTAGATTGCGTTGGCGATGGCCAGCCAAACAGCGAAAATAACAAGCAGCAGAAGCCCGAGCGCAGCGATGGCGCCGATCGACGATGACTCAACTACATCGAAAGCGCGTGCTGCGGATGTTTCGAGGCCGGCTTCCCTCCGCCGGCTCAGTTCATAAAGACCAAGCGCTGCAACCGGCCCAACCAGAGCAAACCCGCTGACCAGCGGATAAAGCAGCGGCAGAACCGAATAGCCGAAGATGAACCGCGCCAGCACGAAGCCGACGATCGGGTAGATAAGGCAGAGGAACATGGCATGCGTCGGCATGGCGTAAAAATCGTCCATGCCCTTGGCCAAAGCATCGCGCAGGTCGGCCACGCTGATCTTTCGGATCAGGGGTTGCGCGGGACGGGTCCCGGCGCCGACCAGGATGTTTGAATATGCCATGACGCTACCTCCCAAAGCTCTTGGCTCGGATGGCGTGCCGCCTCGATGAGGAGTCGGAACCTTTACCGGCTCTTGATCGCGTCACGTCACGAGCCATTAGCAGACACTATAGCGCAGTGGTCGGCGCTGGCTGATCACAAATCCGCGCGCGGTTTATTTAAGTTTATGCGGCTATTCTCCGGATCCCTTGGGATCAAGGTCTGCATCAGGCCGGCGTCCACCGGTAGCGGAAGCGTGCAATGAATGCGGACGCCCTCGGGGGCATAGTCGATCTGGGTCTTGGCCTGAATCTGTCCAGGCAGGACGAATGCCAGAAGCCGCGAGCCAAATCCCTGCCGTTGAGGTGGCACAACTGGCGGCCCGCCGCTTTCCACCCAATCGAAGACAAGTGTACGGCGGATCGCGTCGATCGTCACACTCCAGGTGATCTCGACCCTGCCGCCAAAGATCGACAGCGCGCCAAATTTCGCCGCGTTGGTCGTGAGCTCGTGGATCGCCATGCCAAGCGACAACGCGACTTGCGAGCTCAAGGGCACTTCCGGCCCACTGAGCACAATGCGCTTGTTGCTTCCGTCATCGAAGGCGTCAAGTTCGCTTCGCAGAATGTCATCGAAATTGACTGCGCGCTGATCATCGGCGAGGAGCAGATGCGTTTTGGAAAGCGATTGTATGCGGCCAAAGAGTGCAGACTTGAAATCCTCGATGTTGTCGACCGCGCGCGCGGTCGAACCCATGATCGCCTGCACCGTGGCGAGCGTATTTTTGACGCGGTGATGCAACTCCCGGACCAGCAGCGCCTGCCGCTCCTCGGCGTGCTTGCGGTCGGTGATGTCGACCAACATGTTGACCGCCCCGACCAATTTACCAGTCTCGTCGTGAATTGGGGTTGGGTAGGGGATAAACGGTACGCGTGTTCCGTCCGGCCGTTCAGCAGCCGCTTCCATTCCGCGCACGGCGCGATCTTCCTTGAGCGATACGGCCATCGGGCACTGGTCGTGCGGCAATGGGGTCCCGTCCGGCCAGAACAGCTTCCAGGACCCGCACCATTCGCTCGTGCCGAGTGGGGGGCGGTGACCCCACAGGGCCGCTGCCGCCTCGTTGTAGTAGGTGATCCGCCCGGCGGCGTCGGTGGTGTAGACCGCGGCGGGCAGCGCACCGAGCAGCTCGCGGAAACGGCGTTCGCGCTCCCGCAATGTCGCTTGAGAACGGGCAGCATCAAGCGGCACGACATTGTCGCCAGACGCCGGCCGTCCAAACGTGGCGAGCGCCTGATCAAGTTCACTTTCCAGAAAACCGAATTCGCTCATTCCTTGGGATCCCCCGCACGCAATACTAGGGTCTGAGTGCTTCTGATTGGGCAAACTGACGACCCGTAGCGCCAACTCGCCTCTAGGCGAAAGGTTGCGTGGTTCGCGGCAAATTTTCAGCCATTTGGTGGCGTAGGCTTAACGGAGTCTGTACCGGTGCGCGGCCGGTTCGAAATTGAGCAGAGTCAAAGGTTTCGCATCATCACGTATGCGTCGACGATACCAAGCCGCGGGTGCTGGAAGGCCGCCGGTAACCGTCCGACAATGATAAATCCCAAGCCTTGCCACAATCGTACGGCGCGCTCGTTGGAAGCGATCACGAAATTGAACTGCATCGCAGTGAAGCTTTGCTGGCGCGCCTGATCCAGCGAATGCGTGCACATGGCCCGCGCAATGCCTCGGCCGAATGCGCCCGTCGCGACAACGTAGCCGCAATTGGCGACATGGGCGCCGCCGCCCCGATTGTTCGGGCGCAAAAAGTAGGTTCCGAGGATGGTCCCTGCGTCCTCGGCCACGAACACGCCGTGTCCGGGCGCGTGCCAATAGGCAAGTGCGTCAGCGCGTGAAATATCGCGCGGAATCGGGTAGGTCTCGCCAGCGCGGAAAGTCGGCTCCAGAATGCGCCAGATGGCGTCGTCGTCTGCCGCCGCGGCTGCACGGATATTCACTACTCTGCCGCTTCTTGCGCAGGTCCGCGGGTCAGTTTCGGATTGAGTTCGCAGGCTTCCTCCCAGCTCAGCACGTTCAGCGACTTCACAAACTTGCCGACGCCGTCGGTTTGCGCGCACAGCAAACCGAGTTCGATGATCTCTTCGTCGCTGAAATGGTTCGAGAGGTCGCGGTAAACGTCGTCCCTGTCGATCGCGTGTTCGCCTTGCTTGAACAGATCGGCGTAACGCAGCGCCGCTTTTTCGCGCGGCGTGAAGTGCTGGCTGTTCTCAAAGCTGAACAGGTCGTTGATCATGTCCTCGGTCAGGCCTTCGGCTTTCGCAGCGCTGGAGCGCACGGTCGAGCAATAGCCGCATTGGTGCGCGACCGAAATCCTGATCCGGCACATTTCCTTGAGCTTGTGCGGCAGCACGCCCTGGTAAAGCACTTTGTTCCAAAATTCGACCCAGCCAACGCCGACCTGGCTACGCGTCATAATGCTGACGACACGCGGATCGGGCGCGCCGGTCCGCTTGGCGGATTCTATGAGTTCGCGGGTGTGGGGCGTCTTTTCGCTTTCTTCGATGTAGCGCAAGCGCGGCATGGTGGCCCTCCCTGGCTTTCTGCAAGGCTAGGAGGATCGCCGGGCGGCGGCAACCCGAGCGCAATGTTCCCGTGCTATGAGAAAATCATGACCATGTTGAAATGGCTGCTCATCACCGCATTGCTCGGCTACGGCGGATTGCTGGCGCTGATGTACGTCTTCCAGCGCTCGTTGATGTATTTTCCTGATCGCGCCCGCACGCCGCCGGTCGCGGCTGGCCTGCCGCAAGTCGAGGAAGTGGCGCTCACCAGCGCTGATGGCGAGAAGCTGATCGCCTGGCACCTGCCTCCGCAGGGCACCAAGCGGGTGGTGATTTATTTTCAAGGCAACGCCGGTGGGCTCGATCTGCGCGCCGGCCGTTTCAAATGGCTGATCGCCGATGGCACAGGTCTCCTGGCGTTATCCTATCGGGGCTATGGCGGCTCCACCGGTGAGCCAAGCGAAGCCGGGCTGATCCGGGACGCCGCCGCCGCTTACGATTTTGCGATCGCGCGGTATCCGGCGGAACGTATCGTGTTGTGGGGCGAGTCTCTCGGCACCGGGGTCGCCGTTGCACTTGCCGCCGAGCGCACAGTCGGCGGTCTCATCCTTGATGCACCGTTCACCTCCGCAGCCGATGTCGGGGCTGCCGCCTATCCGTTCCTGCCGGTGCGCTTGTTCATGAAGGACTCGTTTCGTTCAGACGAGCGCATTCTCCTCGTGAATGCGCCGCTCCTCGTGCTGCATGGCGAGCGTGATCGGATCGTGCCCATCGCCTTTGGCGAAAGGCTTTTTTCGCTGGCGAAAGAGCCGAAACGGATGGTGCGTTTTCCGCTCGGCGGACACTCCGATCTCGATGACCACGGTGCAGAAGGGGCGGTAAGAGCGTTTTTGAGCGAGCTGGCACAGCCGGCCGATTGAGGGACAATCCTGTGCGGATGATGTTGATGGCTTCGCGACTGGCATGGACCGCAATTTGGACCGCAATTTGGACCGCAATTCTGCTTGGTTGGCCGGCAGTTGCTATGCCGGCTGAGCCGGTGCGGCATATCGGCATTTACGTGCAGCCGTTTTACGAGGCCGCGCAAACGCCAGACGGGCGACCGAAGGTCGCTGTCGGCGAGCAGTTCAACGGCTTGCTTGGCTCGAACCGGCGGGAGGACATCCTCGCTGCACGCGATCTGATCGCGGCCAAGCCCGCGGTGGTCACGCCCATGACAATGATGGTGCTTGCCATCCGGCTCTATGATGTCGGATTGCGCGACGATGCGGTTTTCTGGTTCTACGCTGCGAAGGAGCGCTACGTCGTGATGTCGGAA
>DASSIJ010000063.1:0-2385 GCA_035692045.1 Pseudolabrys sp.
AAGCGGTTGCAAACAGCGCAAAGACACCGATGGTTCCCAGCGCGGCCAGCAACGTCAGCACATAGGCTTCGACGTAGTCGCGGCCAACATAGATCAGGCCGCCAGCGGCGCCGACCAAGGCCCCCGCCACCAGCAGCACCTTGCTGATCGAGCCCGCCGGCGCATCCTGGCTCTTGTCAAAGGCCTTGCGTTCGTGCCCTTCGGCACGGTCGCGCGCTTGCGTTGGCGCTGCCGGATCGTGACTTGCCATAGACCCTGAGTGCCTTAAGGCGCCCTATCGGCGCAAGTGCCGGCCTCGGAGAATTCCGGCCATTGGATAGTTGATCCTTTTTATCGCCTGGGCGACATCATGCGGCGCAGCCGCATGACATAGCCAATCACCTCGGCGACGGCCTTATAGTGCTCGGGCGGGATTTGCTGGTCAATTTGGACCGTGGCGTGGAGCGCGCGGGCAAGCGGCGGATTCTCGACGATCGGGACGGAGTGTTTGCCGGCAACTTCCCTGATTTTCAGCGCGATCGAATCGACGCCTTTGGCCACGCAGATCGGTGCATCCATTCCACGTTCGTACTCAAGTGCGATCGCATAGTGGGTCGGGTTCGTAATAACCACCGTGGCTTTCGGGACCGCAGCCATCATGCGCCGGCGCATGCGGATCTGGCGCACCTGCTTCATCCTGCCTTTGATGGCTGGATCGCCTTCGGTCTGCTTGAACTCTTCCTTCAATTCCCGCAGCGACATCTTTTGACGCTCGTACCATTGCCGGTACTGGAAGAGGTAATCCGCAGCAGCCACCACTGCGAGCATGGCGACGACGCTGCCGAGCAACTTGAGCGCCAGCGACAGGGAAAGTGGCATAATGACCGACGGATCGCTGCGCGTGAGCGCTTCGAGTCGTCCGCGCTCCGGCCACATCAGCGCAGTGAGGACGCTCCCGACCAGCACAAGCTTGACGAGGCCTTTGCCGAGATTGGCCAGCGCCTGCTTGGAAAACAGCCGCTTGGCCCCCGCCGCCGGCGATATCTTGGAAAACTTTGGCGCAAGCGCTTCAAATGTCCAAACCAGACGATGCTGGATCATGTTGCCGCCAAGCGCGGCCAGCAACAAAATCAGGAAGGGAATGGCCACGGCGGCGATCATCTCGCTGCCTATTTTCTGGAACAGGCGCGGCAAAGCAGGACCATCGACGCTGATGCCGTAGGAATTGGCGATGAGCCCGCGCATCGTTGTGGTCAGATCTCTTCCCATCGAGCCGGAGAACGCCATCAGCACAAGCGCAGCGCCGGCAATCACGAACCAGGTGTTGACCTCCTGGCTCTTGACCACATCGCCGCGCTTGAGAGCCTCATCAAGACGTTTTTGGGTCGGTTCTTCTGTTTTATCGGTATCGCCGTTATCTTCCGCCATGCACGCTCCCGTTCAGCCGTGTGGCGCAAGTTCGGTCAGGACGCCTTCGAGATAACCAACAAACGTACCCATCATCGCGCCAATGACTAAAAGGAGCAGCAGCAGCCCGAGCAGAATCGACAGCGGAAGACCGATGAAGAAGACCTGCATTTGCGGCATGAGACGTGACAAAACGCCGAGCCCGAAATTGAACAGCAGACCAAAAACCAAGAATGGCGCCGACAGCTGGATTCCGATGCGGAATGCGGTTGCGATCACGCGCGTGACGTGCTGCGCCGCGTCACCCATGAGCGGCAACTCGCCCGGTTGGAAGATCGTATAGCTGTCATTCATCGCCGCAATGACGAGATGGTGCAGGTCGGTGGCAAACACCAGCGCGACACCAAGGACGCTCAGAAAATTTCCGACGAGGAGACCCTGCTGGTTCTGCGTGGGATCGACGGCAGTGACGAAGCCCAACCCCATTTGCTGGGCAACGACGGAACCGGTGATTTGCAGCGCGGAAATTGCCAGACGCGCGGTGAGACCGAGGACCGCGCCAATGACCAGCTCCTGAAACAGCAATATGAGCACCGGCCCGAAGGTCTTGAGATCGACCACATAGGCCTTCTGGTGGGCGGGCAGCAGAATGGCCGTGAGCGCCAGGGCGATCGTAAGGCGCACGCGCGACGGCACGCTCAACTCGCCAACTCCGGGCAACAGCATCACCATTGCACCAACGCGGGCAAACGTCAGCATGAAGGCGGTCGCGAGCGCCGGCAAAAATGAAATGTCGATCCGCATCGGCCCTGTCCGCGGTTAACCGCTCACAATACGCGCGGCAATCCGCAACATTTCAGCGTGCATCTTTTCGGCCATAAACGGCAACGCGATAAGCAGCGATATGAAGATTGCCAATATTTTTGGAACAAAGGCGATCGTCATTTCCTGAATTTGGGTGAGGGCTTGCAGCAGTGAAATGGCGACGCCGACGGCAAG
>DASSIJ010000064.1:0-5072 GCA_035692045.1 Pseudolabrys sp.
CGTAACGTAGAGCGGCGCGTCCATATGATACTTCGTCACCTTGTCGATGCCGAACAAGGGAACCGAGCCCCACGGGAACGTCACGGCATCAGCGACGCCCTTTTCGAGAATGTCGCGCACTTCCGGCGCCGACGCCTGCACGTTGGTGCCGCCGAGCATGGTCACGAACGTTGCCATGGTCGCGTGCGCCGGCCGGATCTTCATCCCCTTGATGTCTTCGGGCACCACAATCTTTTTCGAGCGCGAGTGGAACGCGCCTGGATCGTGCACGAAGGCGAGGCAGAACTTGACGTCCTTCATTTCCTGCGCCGCGTATTTGCGATACCAGGCGTCCAACGCCTGGGTGCCACCTTTGGCGTTGGTCATCAGGAACGGCAGCTCGCCGGCGCCGATGATCGGGAAGCGGCCGGGCTGGTAGCCGGGATTGATGTAAGTGAGATCGGCGATGCCATCGCGCGCCATATCGTAGTGGTCGAAGGCTTTTCCGAGCTGCTGGGCGGGATAGACTTTATATTTGATGGTGCCGCCGGAATCCTTCTCAACCGACGCCCCCCATTCCTCCAGAGCCTTTTGCAGCGGGTGCGCTGGCGGCACCCAATGCGACAGCTTGAGTTCGAATGTCTTGTCCTGCGCGGGTGCGCCAGTTGCTCCGCCGATCAACAAAGCCGCAGCGCAAACACATCCGGCGAAACGGAGTTTCATGGGTTCCTCCCTCGAGGGTGGAGTTGGTCTGGTTGCCAACTTTTGCGATATTCAGCCGAATGTGAGGTTAGTTGTAAAGCGTATAGTTTGGTATCAAACTAAGTAAGGGCGCGCTTTGCGGTAGGAGTCGCAGTGCACGGGGCAAACGGGACAGGCAGTCGTCGTCGCGTCAGGAATGGCGGCTCCGTCGCCGTGCCGATCAATTTCGGTCCGCTCGCCCATTGGGTCGGTTTTAACCTACGCATGGCGCAGGAAGCCGCATTTCAGGCGTTCTCGCGCCGTTCGCAGGATATTGGCGAGAGCCCGGGGCGTTTCGCGACCTTAACGCTCATCGCGCGCAATCCGGGCATCAGCCAAACGGAGCTGTCGCAAGCCAATGGCCGCGACAAGTCCAGCCTTACGCCTGTCGTCGAAGACCTGGTGCGGCGCGGACTGGTCGAACGCAAACGCATGGATAGCGACCGGCGCACTTACAGCCTGAACCTGACGCCTGCCGGAAAGAAAGTTCTCACGATGATGACCCGCTGTGCGCGCCGGCACGAACGCAACCTTGATCACGTCATCGGCGAGCGCGACCGCAAACGTTTCATTCAGATCCTCAAGAGAATTGCGGCGGAGCTTGAATAGTCTCACGCCTCAACGTCATGGCCGGGCTCGTCACCGCAAATCGGGTTCACCCGACTTGCGGCCATATTATGCGGAAGTCGGGCGAGCCCGACTTCCGATGCCATCCACGTCTTGCTTGTTGAATGGCACGAGAAGACGTGGATGCCCGGCACAAGGCCGGGCATGACGATGGAGAGGCAATGCGTTCATTCGTCATGGCCGGGCTTGTCCCGGCCATCCACGTCTTTGAACCTGCAAAGCCGCAAAGTCGTGGATGCCCGCGACAAGCGCGGGCATGACGGAAGTGGTGACCGCAACTTACTTCCGAAATTGCGCCAGCACCGTCTCGGGAACGGGATGCGATTTGAGCCGGCCGTTCGCATCGCGAATCACCCAGACCCTTTTCTCCGAGCACTCCACGCAAGGTTCGCCCTTAAGACCTAACCGGTGCTCGACGTCAAAGCTGGAGCGCCCGAAAGCAATCGTGCTGTCGACCGTCACATCATCGCCGAACCGTGTCGGCTTGAGAAAACGCGCCCGTGTGCGCACGAGCGGGAAGCCGCTGAATTCGAAATTCCTGAACATCTGAAGCTTCGTCATGCCAAGCGCGCGCTCGAATAGCATGGCGGTCGAGGCATCGAATATCTCGAAGTAACGAGGATAGAAAATAATGCCGGCGGGATCGCAATCGCCCCATTCGATCCGCACCTTGCGGGAGTTGCTGAATGTTGTCACGGCAACCTCGTATCAGCGGGGTGCCATGCGCAAGGCGCCGTCAAGACGAATGACCTCGCCGTTGAGATAGGCATTGTGGACGCAATGGAGCACAAGCGCTGCGAATTCGCGCGGCTCACCCAGGCGTTTGGGAAACGGTACCGAGGCGCCGAGCGAGTCCTGCGTTTCCTGCGGCAGCGCGCGCAGCATCGGCGTACCAAAAATTCCAGGTGCGATCGCCAGGACGCGAATGCCGGACTGCGCGAATTCGCGCGCGGCCGGCAATGTGAGCGCAGCAACGCCTCCTTTGGACGAAGAGTAAGCGGCCTGTCCGATCTGGCCTTCGAATGCGGCAACAGACGCGGTCGAAACGATCACGCCGCGTTCGCCGCCCGCCAGCGGCTCCACCGTCTGCAGGGCGCCTGCCACCAGTCGCATCATGTTGAAAGTGCCAATCAGGTTGATCCGGATGACGCGTTCATAGTCGGCGAGCGGCATGGGACCGTCGCGGCCGACGATCCGTTTGGCGGGGCCAACGCCGGCGCAATTGACCAGGATTCGCGTGGGACCATGCGTGGCCGCGGCTTTTTTCACCGCGGCTTCGCCGCTGGCGCTGTCGGCGACGTCGCAAGCGATGGCGATGCCCTTGATGCTGTCCGCGACTTCGGCAGCGGTCTTTTCGTTGACATCGATGATGGCAACCTTTGCGCCTGCCGCAGCGAGAGCGCGCGCACACGCAGCCCCGAGTCCCGATGCGCCTCCGGTGACAATGGCGGCCTGGCCTTTGGTTTCCATCAACGCGTTCCTTCCGCTGCGATGACCCGCGAAGATAGAGGCAGTGAGTAGAGTTCGTCCACCAGTGCGTCACGGTTCTTGAGGACCGCGCGCTGGTTGATCGAACCCTTGTCGGTCATCTCGCCTTTGTCCATGGAAGGCGGCTCCGCCATCACGACAGCGCGCTCGACGCGCGTCGAAGACCCCGGGCTGACGGCGGCAAGTTCTCTCAGCAGTTCGGCAAATTTCGTGCGCACGGCGGGCGCCTGGACGATCGCTGACAGCGATGCGTCGGGGCCCAGGCCACCGAGCTTCCGGCAGGCTTCGATATCGGGGAATATCAGTGCCGCGATATCGTCGCGATCCGCGCCGGCAAAGACCACGTCGCGGACGTAGGGCGCAAAATGATCGACAAAGCGCGCGCGCAAGGGCCCCACACTGACCCATGTGCCGGTGGAAAGCTTGAAGTCCTCGGCAATCCGGCCATCGAACAAAAGTCCCCTGCCTGGATCATTCGGGTCGACGAATTTCAGCGCGTCGCCGATCTTGTAGAACCCTTCCGCATCGAAGGCCTCGCGCGTGAGCTTCTCCTGCCGCCAGTAGCCGGGCGTAATGTGGGGTCCGCGCAAACGCGCTTCGAGCTTGCCTTCATTCGGCACCAGCTTGAGTTCGACCCCGGGCGCCGGCAGGCCGATATTGCCCGGCCGGTCGAAATCCCATGAGCAGGCCAGCGCCAATGGTGATGTCTCGGTCGAACCGAGCGATGACAGGAAAATAATGCGCTCGCCGGTGGTCTCGATCGCGAGTCGGGTGAGCTCGTCCCAGGTGGTCTGATTCAATCCGGCACCAGCGTAAAACAGAACCTTCAACCGGCTGAAGAAGTTGCGGCGCAGAACTTCATCGGCGCGGAAGTGTGCGATCAGCGCTTCATAGCCCTTGGGCACATTGAAATAGATGGTCGGCGCGATCTCGCGCAGATTTCTCGCGGTCTTCGGCACGCCCGGCGGCGTCGGATTGCCGTCATCGATGTAAAGCGAGCCGCCGTTGGTGAGCACCATATTGAAATTGTGATTGCTGCCGAAGGTATGGCTCCACGGCAGCCAATCGACCACGACGGGAGGCTCGTCGGCCACGAAGGCAAAACCGGAGGCCAGCATCGCCTGGTTCGAGCACAACATGCGGTGGGTGTTGATCACGGCCTTCGGATTTCCCGTCGAGCCGGAGGTGAACAGGAATTTGGCGATTGTGTCGGGCGCCACATTCGCATGCGCGGCAGCGACGCCCGCCGCGTCTTCCGTGCCAAGGAGATCGGCGAACAGCGTGGTTTTGCGGTCGCCCAGCGGATTGCGCGTGACCACCAGTTCGATGTCGTCCGGCAGCGTTTCATAGAGCGCGCGCGCGAAGGGACCGCCGTCATTGACGAACACCAGGCCAGGCGTGAGCAGGTCGATGATCGCGCGCAGCTTGCCGAAGTCGCTCGACATCAATGAGTAAGCCGGCGAGATCGGCGCGTAGGGAATACCGACATACATCGCCGCGAGAGCGAGCATCGCCTGCTCGATGTCGTTGCCGGACAACACCACGATCGGCTTTTCAGCGGAGAGTCCGCGCCGCAGCAGTGCCGCGCCGATTCGCTTTACATCGGAAAGCGCCTGCGCGTAACTGAGCTTGCGCCATTCGCCTTGTGCATCGCGCTGCGCCAGGAACAGACGGTCGGGCGCAACTTTGGCCCAGTGCTCGAGCGGCTGGCTGAGCTTGTCGTGATAGCGGGCAAGTTCCTCCGCGGCGCGGATATGGATGACGCCCCCGGCGCGCTGCTCGATCACCGGATTGAGTTTGCCCAGCCGGACGGGACGCAGCGGTGCCGCCGCCTGATTTCGAATAGTCATTGGCCTCCGGCTCTCTTTCGTCAATTGCGCGTGGCCTTGGGCGCGCGTTTCTCGAGGAAGTCCTTCAGACGCGCTTTTGCATCCGGATCGGCTTGCGCAATCGCCGACATCATTGCCTCAATCGCGTAGCCGCCCGCCGGATCCATTTCGGCAATGCGGGGCAATGCGTGCATGACCGCGAAATTCGTCAGCGCTGCATTTCCGGCAATGCGCTGTGCGAGTTCGAGACCTTTGGCGAAGCCTTTGCCGGGCTCGACAAGATAGGTGGTCAAACCGATGGCCTGTCCTTCCTCGGCCGAATAGGTGCGCCCGGTGAGCATCATGTCCATCATGCGCGCAACCCCGATCAGCGGCGGCAGCCGCACCGAACCACCCCCGCCGACATAG
>DASSIJ010000065.1:0-4817 GCA_035692045.1 Pseudolabrys sp.
GGCATTACCGCGCGCGGTGCCTGGGAAGCGGTGAAGCGGCATTTCCGCGAAATGGATGTCGACATCGGCAAGACGCCATTCAACGTCGTCGGCGTCGGGGACATGTCGGGCGACGTATTCGGCAATGGCATGTTGCGCGAAGACACGATCAGGCTGCTGGCGGCTTTCGACCACCGCGATATTCTCATCGATCCGGATCCCGATCCGAAAGCGAGTTTTGCCGAGCGCAAGCGATTGTTCGCGCTGCCGCGATCGAGCTGGCAGGACTACGACAAGGCGTTGATCTCCCGAGGGGGCGGCGTCTTTCCGCGGTCGTCGAAGGAAATCCGGTTGAGCGCCGAAGCGCGCAAGCTGTTTGGTGTCGGAGAATCCGTGACGCCGCAGGAGTTGATGAAGGCCATCCTCAGGGCGCCGGTCGACCTTCTGTTTTTCGGGGGCATCGGTACCTACGTCCGTGCCTCGAACGAAACCGACGATGCCGCCGGCGACCGCGCCAACGACGCGATTCGTGTGACCGGCGCCGACCTCAATTGCAAGGTGATCGGCGAAGGCGCCAATCTCGGCATGACCCAGCGCGGCCGCATCGAAGCGGCGCAGCGCGGCGTCAGGCTCAATACCGACGCGATCGATAATTCTGCCGGCGTCAATACGTCTGACGTCGAGGTCAATATCAAGATCGGCCTCAGCGGTCCTGTCCGGGCCGGCACGCTGACGATCGATGCGCGCAATGCGCTGCTCGCCGAGATGACAGATGAAGTTGCGCGGCTGGTATTGCGGAACAACTACCAGCAAACGCTGGCGCTCTCGTTGGCGCAGCGGCGCGGGCTTGAAGATCTCGGATTCCAGCAGCGCCTGATGCAGACGCTTGAAATGCGCGACGAACTCGACCGCGGCGTCGAATTCCTGCCTGACGAGATAGCGATCGCCGAGCGACGCAAACGTAATGCGTCGTTGACGCGGCCGGAGCTCGCCGTGCTTCTCGCCTACGCCAAGCTATCGCTCTACGGTGAGCTCCTCGACAGCACGGTGCCGGACGATCCCTATCTGGGGCGCGAGCTCGACCGTTATTTCCCGAAGGAAATGTCGGAGCGATATGCCGACGCGCTGCAGGCGCACCGGCTGCGGCGGGAAATCATTGCGACACAATTGACGAATTCGATGATCAATCGCGGCGGCGCAACCCTCATCGTGCGAATTGCCGACCAGACCGGCGCGGGCTCGCCGGCGATCGCTGCGGCCTTTGCCGCCGTCCGCAACAGCTACGATCTGATCGAACTCAATAGCGAGATAGACGCGCTCGACAACAGGATTTCCGGCAAGGTCCAGCTCGATCTTTACGCTGCCGTGCAGGATCTTTTGCTCGACCGGCTGGTCTGGTTTCTGCGTAACGTGGATCTTGCGCAAGGGCTGGAAAAAATAATCGGCCACTACCGCGACGGCATCGCACAGGTTGCGGGTGCACTCGATGCTGCGCTTTCGGAACCGGCCGCCAATGCGCGGGACATTCGAATCGCAGACCTTGCCAAGGCGGGCGTGCCGGAAACGCTTGCCCGTCGTATCGGCAGCCTGCCGCTCCTCAAGGCGGCGCCGGATATCGCGCTGGTCGCGGATCGCGCCGGCAAGCCGGTGGGCGAAGTGACCGCGACCTATTTTGCGACCGAAGCTTTCTTTCAGCTCGACCGCGTCGCCAGCGCCGTGCCGAATATCGTGGTGTCGGACTATTTCGACCGTCTCGCACTCGATCGCGCTCTCGATTCCATAGGCGATGCAGAACGAAGACTCACCGCTGCGATGGTGGGAAACGGCCACGCCGGCAACGACGCCGTGGAAGAATGGGTTCGTCCGCGGCAGGCGGAGGTCGAACGCATTCGTGCGGCAATTCACGCAATCGCCGGTTCCGGCCTCACGCTGTCGAAATTGTCAGTTGCGGCGAGCCTGTTGGGCGACCTGGCGAGGCATTAGCTGCAACCGGCTTTTGCTAATGCCTGAAATGCCGCGTGCCGGTAAATACCATCGCGATGTTATGGGCATCCGCGGCGTCAATCACTTTCTGATCGTTTACCGATCCGCCAGGCTGGATCACGGCAGTTGCCCCGGCCTCGATCGCCACCAAAAGCCCGTCGGGAAACGGAAAGAACGCGTCCGACGCGACGACTGAACCTTTTGTCAGAGGGGCGGGAAGCCCCAGCTCTTTCGCAGCGTCTTCGGCCTTGCGCGCTGCGATGCGCGCAGCATCGATACGACTCATCTGGCCCGCACCGATACCGACGGTGGCGCGATCTTTGGCATACACAATGGTGTTCGACTTCACATGTTTGGCAACGCGGAATGCGAATCGAAGGTCGGCCAGCTCGCCCTTGCTCGGCGCACGCCTGGTGACCGTCTTGAGCTGCATCTCGTCCACCACTGCATTGTCGCGCGACTGCACAAGCAGGCCGCCGGCAACGGACTTCACCGTCAATCCGCTTGCGCGCGGGTCAGGCAGGCCTCCGGCGATCAGGAGCCTGAGGTTCTTTTTGGCTGCGACGATTTTGATTGCCTCTTCGGTTGCGTCCGGCGCGATGATCACCTCGGTGAAAATTCCCGTGATTTCCTTTGCCGCGTCCGCATCAAGTTTGCGATTGAGCGCGACAATGCCGCCGAATGCCGACGTGGAATCGCACGCCAGCGCCTTGCGATAGGCATCCAGCAGGGTATCTGCTTCCGCGACTCCGCAGGGATTCGCATGTTTGACAATCACACAAGCTGCGGAACGGCCTGGATCGAATTCGGCAACGCTTTCGTAAGCGGCGTCGGTATCATTGATGTTGTTGTAGGATAGTTGCTTTCCCTGCAACTGCCGGGCCGTGGCAACACCGAAGCGCTGCCCGGGCGAACGGTAGAATGCCGCGCTCTGATGAGGATTCTCGCCGTAACGCAAGGCTTCCACCAATTTGCCGCCGAAGGCGCGGTAGTCCGGCGCGTCATCGTGCAGTTTCTCGGCGAACCAGTTCGAGATCGCCGCATCATAGGCAGCGGTGCGCGCATAAGCCTTCGCAGCCAGCCTTTGCCGCAGCTCGAGAGATACCGCCCCTTTGTGCTGCGCCAATTCGGCCAGCACTTTTTCGTAGTCGGCGGGTTCGACGATGACAGTGACATCGGTGTGGTTTTTGGCGGCGGCGCGGATCATGGCCGGGCCACCGATGTCGATGTTCTCGATGCAGTCATCGAATGAGGCGCCTTTCGCGACCGTGGCCTCGAACGGATAGAGATTCACCACCAGCAAATCGATCGGCCTGATGTGATGCTTTTCCATCGCCGCGACATGCTCTTTGTTGCCGCGGATCGCCAGCAGCCCGCCATGCACTTTCGGGTGCAGCGTCTTGACCCGGCCGTCCATCATCTCAGGGGAGCCGGTGAGCTCGCCGACATCGATCACTTTAAGGCCGGCGTCGGTCAATGCCTTTGCCGTGCCGCCGGTCGAAACCAGCTCCACGCCAAGACGGGCAAGCTGCGATGCGAATGCGATGAGCCCGGCCTTGTCGGATACCGACAAAAGGGCGCGGCTGATGCGGCGCGGGTGGCTGCTCATGACACACGAGCTAGCATATCAAGCAGGGGAAAGTGTATTCGCGAATGCTGTCGGTCTGCCGGGCATCCACAAACATCGAATCAAAGCGGCAATTCCGGCTCATGTGCCCGGTCGGGTCGGGAGCCCGGCGCCGCCGGTGGGGTGTGACGGAAGCTCCAGCGCACCGCCGCCGGCTCTCCCACACGACCATAAATCACGATTTGCACCGTGCGACGCGGGCCGTCCGTACCAGCCAGGAAGACGCTTTCCTCGAGCTCGACCGCATCGGCCAGGGTGGCGAAGGTCCACAACTCGCGATCCTGCAGCAAAAGCATGACACCACGGCCGTCCGCCAGACGGCTCGCCTTGATCGCGGGATGGAGATGGAATCGAATGGCGAATTCGTCGCTGCCACCCAATGTCCCGCCACTCGCCGAGGAAAAGCTGTCCTCGCCGTCGAGGGCACGGCCATCGGCGCTAAGCCGGATGAAACGCGTATGGATAACGCCGCAATCGCGGGCATAACCATCATGAGAGGCGCGCAATATGGTGCCGCCGGAGTCTCGCTCAATACGCACATCGTGCGGACCGGCAATGATCGGGCTGCCGCCAAGCAGCCGTCGGACCACACCGGACTCAAGGAAGTGGCACGACGAGCGATCATTGAGGACAACGGTCGAGTGCGCAGGCGTGGCGCGCGCGACCTGCCGCCAATTCTCCTTGTTCACCGCGGGTAAGCCACAGTTGATGACGAGCCTGTGCTGCCGCCAGGAAAGTTCAAACGAGAGACAGCCCGCATGGGCCTCTTGACTCAAGATCACCGGCGGCGGCCGGCCGGTATCCATCAACAGTGCGGTCTGGTCGGCGTCGATGCGCTGATAGCCGGAGTGTGGTGCATTCGAGACTGGCGAGCCGCGCGCATCGTCATAGGCAAGCACGGTCGCAAGCAAGTCGACCGACGTCGGTCCCATCCCGTTGAATTGCGCGAAGTTCCCGTCGCCATGTCTGAAGAACCGCAGCATCGGCATGATGCGGTCGATCGCGTTATTGAGCGCCTGCGGTGGCTGCAATTGTCTGGCCGAGAACAACTGCCGCAGCGGCAGCAGATCGGCCAGCAATTCAATCAGCGCTCCGGGGTTGCGGCTGACATGACCGCCGTCAGGCAGGACCTGCATGCGAAGCTCATCGATCAGCCGGTGCACATTGGTTCGCAAAAACCCCGACTGCCCCTGCATGCAAAGCGTCGCGTAATTGAGTGCGACTATTG
>DASSIJ010000066.1:0-11824 GCA_035692045.1 Pseudolabrys sp.
GGTGCCGCCTGATTCACGCCGGTCCAACGTTCATCCGGATTGCGGAACGTGAGCGGAAACCATTCACGTCCGACTGGCGCTTGCCCGCAGGGACGGGGCGCGTGTGGCGACACAAAAGCGGCATGAGGCAACAGGTCCTGCCAGGCGCGTCCGATGTCGATCAGATCATTGCCATCAGCACCGTAGCCATGCAGGAAAACCACCAGTTGGCGCGCGGATCCGGAACGCGGCTCGAGCCGCGGGCCATCGAGTTCAGCCATTCTTCTTTTTCCCTTTTGTCGTCTTTCTGCCGGCCGGCTTTTTCGGTCGGCCATTTGGCTGAACCGGCACCACGTTCCGCTTCTTCACCGCATGATAATAGGCCCAGAGCAAATGCGCGGCCACGCCTCGCCACGGACGCCAGACCTCCGCCATTTTTGTGAGGGCCTTGGGGTCCGGCCGTTTGCGGAGTCCGAAGGCGATGCGCGCCGACTCCTGGACCGCGAGATCGCCTGAAGGAAACGCATCGGCGTGGCCGAGGCAGAACAGAAGATAAATGTCGGCGGTCCATGGTCCGATTCCATGCAACGCGGTGAGCGCTGCGTGAGCCCGATCGGCCTCCATGGTCCCGACCGCGGTCAGATCGATGCGGCCCCTGGCCACCGCTTTGCCGATTTCCCGGATCGATTTGATTTTTGGAGCCGACAGACCGAGCCGCTTGAGTTTGTCGGCACGAGCCAATCTAACCGTGTCGTGGTGAAATGGATCAAAAGTGGCGAACAGCCTCGCGCGGATTGCCGCAGCACTCGCGGTCGAAAGCTGCTGGCCGCACACGATCGCGCACAAGCCGGGAAAGCCTGCCTCCCGGCGGCGCAGGCTAAAAGCGCCAGCCTTTTCCGCGATCGGCTTGAGGCGCGGATCCGCAACGATCAGCTGTGCAAGTCCCGCCTGCAAATCGGCATCGGTGTGGAGGAAATGAGTCATGTCTCGTTCTTGTCATGCCCAGCGGACGCGGAGCATCCAGTAATCCGTGATATTCATTGGACTCGCAAGCGCTGCGGAATACTGGATCGTCCGCTTTCGCGGACGGTGATCCCCGAGGGACTATGCCGCCACCCGTTTTCCGCTTCGCACCATCGCCGAATGGTTTTTTGCATCTCGGCCATGCGCTGTCGGCGCTGCTCAATGCCGAAATGGCACGCGCAAAGGGCGGGCGCCTGCTGTTGCGGATCGAGGATATCGATACGACGCGCTGCCGGCCGGAATATGAGGCCGCGATCTATGAAGATCTGGCATGGCTCGGACTCCAATGGGAAGCGCCTGTGCGTCGACAATCCGAGCACTATGAGGGCTACCGTGCCGCCCTTGCCAAACTCGATGCGATGGGTCTGATTTTTCCGAGCTTCGAAACCCGCGCCGAGATCGCACGCCTGGTTGCCGCACGTGAAACGCAGGGAACCTGGCCGCGAGATCCCGACGGGGCGCCGCTATATCCCGGTCATGCGAATGTCATTCCGGATTCCGAGCGCAAGCGCCGTATGGATGATGGTGAGCCTTACGCGTTGCGGCTCGACATGCGTGCCGCGCTCGCGCGTGCTGGCCGGCTGAGCTGGGTCGAAACCGGTGCCGGTCCCGCCGGCGAAACGGGGACCATTGCCGCGGATCCCGCCGCCTGGGGCGACGTGATCCTGGCGCGCAAGGAGACGCCAACCAGCTATCACCTCGCGGTGGTGATCGATGATGCCGCGCAGGGAATTGGCGAAGTGGTCCGTGGACGAGACCTGTTTCACGCAACCGGCGTGCATCGGTTGCTTCAGGCGCTTCTTGGCATGCCGCAGCCTCATTACCATCACCACCGCCTCATCCTCGATGCCGATGGCAATAAGCTCTCAAAATCGACCCAGTCGACCGGCTTGCGTGAACTCCGCGCTGGTGGCGCCTCCCCGGGCCAGATCCGTCGATTGGCCGGGCTCGATTGAGCGCCGCTTCCGTGGCATTGTTTCCTTCGGGGTCAAGGGAATGGCAAAACGCCGGCAGAAGAAGAGGCCTGGCAAACGGCCGCAGCCGAAATCGCGGGGTAAAAGGCGTGCGTCTCCTCGAGGAAACGCGATCGAGGCCGCTCTCGCCGGTATCGCGCATGACATTCGCACCCCGCTCACAGGAATCGTCGCGCTTGCCGAATTGCTGGCCTCCTCCGATCTGGGCACGCGCGAGCGCGAGTGGGCAAATGCGATCAAAAGCGGTGCTGATCATCTCGCTGCCCTTGCGACATTGATCGTCGATGGCGCCAAAGCCGGCGTCAAAGATCTTGTTCTGCGCAACGAAGCATTCTCGCCGCGCGCGCTCGCAGAAGCCGTCGGTGCGACGCTTGCCGCGCGCGCCGATAACAAGGCCGCAATGGCCGAGACGAGGATCGCGCGCGACCTGCCGGCCATGGTATCGGGCGATGTCTTGCGTCTGCGTGCGGCGCTGGAGAATCTTGCCGATAACGCGGTGAAATTCACCCATGAAGGGGACGTCATATTCACAGCGGATGCCGAGACGGCAGAACGCAATCGCGTGCGGCTGATCTTTACATTTGCCGATAGCGGCATCGGCATGAGCGCGGCCGAATTGAAGCAGCTATTCCGCCCATTCGCGCAAGGCAGCGCCGAAATTTCCAGGCGCTATGGGGGGGCCGGTCTCGGCCTTTCTTTTGTGAAGCGCGTCGCGAACGCAATGCGTGGTGATGTCGTTGTTCGCAGCAAAAAGGGTGATGGGTCGACATTTCGTCTGACCGTGACGGTCGATCGCGTTGACGCGCATCCCGCAACGGCGCCCTTGGACGCGCGCCCCGTTGCCACGCGGCCACTGTCGATCCTCTGCGCGGAGGATAATCCGTATGGACGTGTCGTGATGAATACGATCCTGCGAGAACTCGGTCATCGCGTTGATTTTGTCGAAACCGGCGAGGCCGCGGTCGCGTCGGTGACGCGCGGCAGCTATGACGCCGTATTAATGGACGTCACGCTTGCCGGGCTGAACGGGATCGAGGCCGCACAGCGTATCCGCGCGCTGCCTGGCCGGGCCGGACAGACGCCCATTATCGTGATTTCAGGGCATAGCGAGAGTCGCGAGGAGCAGGCCGCACGTGAGGCCGGAATGAATTTCTATTTCGTAAAACCAATCAGCCCGGCCAAGCTCGCCCAGGTGCTGGCGGGCCTGGCCCCCTGATAGTCAGGCTTTGTTTGCATCTTTGGTGCGTTCGACGATCCGCACCACGTCCGACATGATGCGATTCAACTCAAAATCCTTCGGCGTATAGACCGCGGCAACCCCGGCCTTTTCCAGTTCCGCCGCGTCCTCCGGCGGAATGATGCCGCCCACCACCACCGGCACATCGAGGCCGGCTTGTTTCATGCGGTCAACCACGTCTTCGACGAGCGGCAAATGACTTCCCGATAGCACCGACAGGCCGACGACGTGTACCCTTTCCTTGCGAGCTGCGTCGACAATTTCCTCCGGCGTCAGTCGAATGCCGTCGTAGACGACCTGCATACCGGCATCGCGCGCGCGCACGGCGATCTGCTCGGCGCCATTTGAATGGCCATCGAGACCGGGCTTTCCGACCAGAAAAGTCAGACGACGTCCCAGCTTGCGTGAAATGCGATCAACATCGGCCCGAATTTCGTCGAGGCCGGTGACGTCGTTGCGCATGGCTAGCCCGACGCCAGTGGGTGCCCGATACTCACCGAAAGTCTCGCGCAGCGTCCAGCCCCATTCGCCGGTGGTAACGCCGGCTTTGGCGCAGGCGATCGAGGCGGGCATGATATTGGTGCCGGCGGTGGCCGAGCGTTTGAGATCTTTCAGCGCGGCGGCGACCGCATTGTTGTCGCGTGCGGCGCGCCAAGCCTTCAATTGCTCGATTTGGCCACGCTCCGCGGCCTCTGGCACAGTGAGAATGGCATCCGCGGCACCCGCCAGGGGCGAGGGCTCGCTTTCAAGGTACTTGTTGACGCCGACTACAATTTGCTCGCCGCGCTCGATCGCTTCCAGCCGCGCCGTGTTCGACTCGACGAGCTGCTGCTTCAAGTAGCCCGTATCGACGGCGGCAACAGCGCCACCCATCTCCTCGATGCGCCTGAGTTCCTCCTTGGCCTGGTGCTTAAGTTCATCGACTTTGTGCGCAATCTCGTCGGAGCCGTCGAAAATGTCGCCGTAGTCGAGCAGGTCAGTCTCATAAGCGAGAATCTGCTGCATACGCAGCGACCATTGCTGGTCCCACGGCCGTGGCAGGCCAAGTGCTTCGTTCCATGTCGGTAACTGCACGGCCCGTGCACGCGCGTTCTTTGATAGCGTGACGGCCAACATTTCAATGAGAATGCGCGCGACATTGTTTTCGGGCTGCGGCTCGGTCAGCCCGAGCGAATTCACCTGGACGCCATAACGGAACAGGCGCTGTTTCGCGTCGATGATCCCGTAGCGCTCGTTGGTGATTTCGTTCCAGAGCTCGGTGAAAGCGCGCATCTTGCACAGTTCGGTAATGAAGCGCATGCCGGCATTGACGAAGAATGAGATGCGTCCGACCACGTCGCCGAATTTGTCCGCAGGCACTTCACCGGACGCTTTCACCGTGTCGAGCACGGCAATCGCGGTGGCGAGCGCAAAAGCGAGCTCCTGCACCGGCGTCGCGCCCGCTTCCTGCAGGTGATAGGAGCAGACATTGATCGGATTCCATTTCGGAATCTCCCTGGTCGTGAACAGGATCACGTCCTTGATCAGGCGCATCGACGGCGCCGGAGGGAATACATAGGTGCCGCGCGAAAGGTATTCCTTGATGATGTCGTTCTGAATGGTGCCTTGCAAAGATGCTCGCGGAGCGCCCTGCTCGTCGGCGACTGCGATGTAGAGCGCCATCAGCCACGCCGCGGTGGCGTTGATGGTCATCGAGGTGTTCATCGTGTCGAGCGGAATGCCGTTGAACAGTGCACGCATGTCGCCGAGATGGCAGATCGGCACGCCAACTTTGCCGACCTCGCCCTTGGCAAGGGCATGGTCGGAGTCGTAACCGGTCTGGGTCGGGAGATCGAAGGCGACTGAGAGGCCTGTCTGCCCCTTGGCCAGATTTTTGCGGTAAAGCGCATTGGAATCCGCAGCCGTCGAATGGCCGGCGTATGTGCGGAAAATCCAGGGCTTATCGCGTTGAGTTTTGTCTCGCATTGTGTCGCCTGACAGCGACAGTGTGGCCCAGCAATTGCTGCAACGCAACAAATGCCGATTGGCCGGGCGAGGTTATCCCGGCCAGCCGTTCCATGCAGTTAACGCTGCGAAAGGCGGATTTACGCCCGTTTCACCAAGCTGATCACGAACAACAAGATCACAGCGCCGATCGTGGCGTTGATGATGGATCCGAGAAGGCCCCCGCCGATAAAGACACCGAGGTAGCCGAGCAACCAGGTGCCGATGAAGGCACCGACGATGCCAACGATGATGTTGCCAACCAGGCCAAAGCCCATTCCTTTGACGATAATGCCAGCAAGCCAACCGGCAATCGCGCCGACGATGATGAGGACGATCAATGCTTCCAATGACATGGCGTTCTCCCCAAATCGCGACTCACCCCCGGGGTGGTCGCTGACGGGTCAATTGAACACCAAACCCCGGATGGCGTCGACGGATATCCGCGGAGGTTTAGTCGTTATGGGAGTTCAGCGCCGTGCGTGCACAACAGCGACTTCGTCCGAATAGATGCGCTTCCAGTCGGGCAGGCGATCAAGCAGAGCGACAGCGGGAGTTGACGGCGTGAGCAAAGTCGCGCCGATGTGGTATTCGTCAAGCAGCCGCAGGAAGTCCGGAAGGTTTTCCAGGCTCAGCGCGCGATTGTGACGGAGCATGTAGGCCTCGCCGTAAAGCTCTCCACGGCCATCGATGAACGGCGCAACACCGACAAAATCGAGATAGCCGCCAAAATCGTAATCGTTCAGGATCGGACCGGCTTTGACGATGTCGGTCGAATGGATTGCGTTCGCAGGCGTAATCCGGGCAGGCGGGGACAGATCATGTCCCAAAGACGCCAAGCCGGTGACACCGATCAGTAATAGCACGGCAGTCGCCGGCAGCCATGCTGATGGTCGCAACGCCAATCCTGTCCGGTCGCCGGCGAGCGCCGTGAATTGTTCGGCCAAAGGCCGAGCCAGGAATATCGGCGCGAGCATTCCAAGCAGGTCGGCGTGACGCACCTGCGAGAGACTGAGGTGCAGAACACCGAGCACCATCACAATTCGCAGCACCGGCAGAGTCACTCCGCGATAGAGCGCAAAGCCAAAGGCACCAAGCATTATGATTTCGAACGCGCCGAGATGAGTGAAATTCTGAGGGCGCCATTCGGTGACGGTCGTCAGCGCTGCGCCCAGCGCGACCGTCCGGAATGTCACCAGGATCATTTCGGGGCCGTAAGGATTAAGGCAAGCGGCGCCCACAGCAAGCAACGCGAAGAGTGTCCACTGCCGAAGAACGTTCAAACGCTCCGAGTGTGCCGCACGCCAAAGCGCGTCGCACGCGATAGGCGCGATCATTGCCAGACCGAACGTGAAGCTGCCGTGCAGGTTCGCCCATAGCGTCATCAAAGGCAGCAAAAGCCAGGGCGGCGATGTGCGTGTATCGACCGCACGGATCAGCGTCGCGATCCAAGCGACCATCACCGGAAGCGCGAGGACGTGAGGCCGCGCCAGGATGTGCGGCGCCACCAGCAGGAGAGCGGCGAACAGTGCAACCAAAACTACATTTGGCTGCCACTCGCGCAGCAGAAACCGGGCGAGCAGACCAAACGCCGCCGCCACCGAAGCCGCCGCCAGCGCAACCACGCCGGTCCAGCCTCCAATCGCATGCGCAATCGAAAATGCAGTTTGGGACAGCCACTCGAACGCCACCCAATGCGTTCCTCGAAGAGTGGCCGAGAAGGGATCGGTCGTCGGGACCGTGTGGTGTTCGAGGATCCAACGGCCGAGTGCGATGTGCGAATAAGTATCCGGATCCGAAAGCAGCCGCGGTGCCAGCGTGATCAGCAAGACGTAAACGCCCGCAGCCACAAGCCATGGCAAGACGGATTGTGCGTCCGCCACTCGTCCAACTCGTCGAATGATCTGCTCGGACATCCCCGCGTCCCGACGTGGTTCTCGGCACGCTAGGCCCGCTCGCATTGCAAATCCCTTAAGCGTTGCGCCCGCGTCCCCCGGTGGAAAAGCTAACGCATTGCGATGCTGACGGTTTTCGCGCTCCACAACGGAAATATTGCGGTGCAACATAATTTGCGTCACACTGCGATCAGGGTAGGAGAATATCGATGCCGGTTGCCGCAAAGGCGCGGAGCGTTGCGCCACTCAAGGACCTCTATGCAATCGGCGAAATTCCGCCGCTTGGCCACGTTCCGGAAAAGATGCACGCCTGGGTCATTCGCAAGGAACGGCACGGGCCTCCCGACAAATCATTCCAGCTTGAAGTTGTGCCGACTTGGCCAATCGGGGACGACGAGGTGCTCGTCTACGTTATGGCCGGTGGCGTCAACTACAATGGCGTCTGGGCCGGCCTTGGCGTTCCGATCTCCCCGCTGGACGGTCACAAGCACCCGTTCCACATCGCGGGTTCGGATGCATCGGGCGTGGTCTGGGCGGTCGGCGCCAAGGTCAAACGCTGGAAAGTCGGTGACGAGGTGATCGTCCACTGCAATCAGGACGATGGCGACGATGAGGATTGCAACGGCGGTGATCCGTTGCTGTCTCCCTCGCAGCGCATCTGGGGTTACGAGACGCCGGACGGCTCCTTTGCCCAATTCTGCCGAGTGCAGTCGCGGCAACTCATGCCCAAGCCCAACCATCTCTCCTGGGAAGAGGCGGCCTGCTATACGCTCACACTTGCGACGGCCTACCGCATGCTGTTCGGCCATGCGCCGCACACGCTCAAACCCGGCGATAACGTCCTGGTCTGGGGCTCCTCCGGCGGCCTCGGCGTGTTCGGCGTCCAACTCGTTGCGGCGTCCGGTGCGAATGCCATTGCGGTCGTATCGGACGACTCGAAGGCCGAATACGTTCTCAATCTTGGCGCCAAGGGCGTGATCAACCGTAAGGACTTCAAATGCTGGGGCCAGATGCCGGCGGTGAATTCGGCTGAGTTCAATGACTGGACGAAGGAAGCGCGCCGCTTCGGCAAGGCGATCTGGGATATCACAGGCAAGCGGGATGTCGACATCGTGTTCGAGCATCCTGGCGAACAGACGTTTCCGGTGTCCTGTCTCGTCGTGAAGCGCGGCGGCATGGTCGTGTTCTGCGCCGGAACGACCGGTTACAATCTTACATTCGATGCGCGCTACGTCTGGATGCGCCAGAAGCGCATTCAGGGCTCACACTTCGCGCATCTCAAGCAGGCCTCGCAGGCAAACCGTTTCGTGCTTGAGCAGCGCATCGATCCATGCATGAGCGACGTGTTCACCTGGGACAAGATCCCGTTGGCGCATATGAGGATGTGGAAGAACGAGCATCCACCCGGCAATATGGCAGTGATGGTGAATGCGCCGCGCAGCGGACTGAAGAATTTCGAGGATGCGCAGGAAGCGACCGGCGGTTAACGCTCGTTTGTGCGCGTCCTGGTGACGACGGAATTCAATTCGCCCCCATAGATGAATATCGACGCGCAAACATACAGAAACACCAGCGCGACCATGGCTGATGCCAGGCCGGCATACATCGAAACATAGGCAAAGGCATAGTTGGCGAGATAGCGGCCGAAAATGGCACCGCTGATCAGCCAAAGCAAAAGCGTCGCAACAATTCCTGGAGCAATTTCGGCGAAAGAACGCCGGCCGGCGGGCAACCAAAGGTGCACGATCATCAATGCGACGATAAGCACCGCGGCTGTGACCGTATAGCGTGCGAAGGTGATCAGGTCTCCGAATTGGTCCAGCGCCGGCAGGTAGTGCGTAAGCTTTGAAAGAATCAGCGGGGCGAGCACCACAAGGAACGAGAATGCTAAAATCGCAACCGCGCCCACCAGCACGTAAACGATAGACTCAAGCCGAAGCACCCACCATGAGCGCGGCTCCTTCATGTTGTAAGCGCGATTTAATCCGATGCGCAGGCTCTCGACCCCGCTCGAGGCGAAATAGAGCGCGAACATAACGCCGAGGGTCAGCACGTCGCCACGCGTTGAAGTCAGAACGCCCGTGATATCGAGAGCGATCGGCGCAGCGACCTGCGTCGGCCATGCCTCGAGCAAAAGCCGCGCGGCCTCATCCGCCAACTCCGCGGAGCCGAAAAAGAAACCGGCAAGTGCGGTGACCACGATCAGAAACGGAAACAGGGCCATCAGCGTGGACAATGCAATGTGGCTGGCGATTGCCCAACCGTCGTCCTCGATGAAATGCCGAAACGCGTCGGCTGACAGTCGCACTGACCGCTTAAGAGCGCGCAATGGGTACTCCCTGCAGGCGGCAGCTATTCAAATCGTCTATTGCTGCACGCTTTGCAAGCCCGGTCTGGGCGCACTTCGCCACTGCTGGGTGGCCAAATTATGCCGCCTGCACGTTGGTGAGGAATTGACGGACCTGCGCTTCCAGACCTTCGGCCTCGACCGCAACCGAATCCGCTAGGTCCTTGACGTCCGAGGCGGTGGAGCGGGCGTCGGTGGTAACACCTGCCACACGGCTCATTGCTTCCGCACCGACGCGAGCCTCGCCCGAGGCACGGCTGACGCCTTCCGCGATCGATGCGACCGCTGAATTCTGCTGATCGACGGTCACGGCGACCACTGTCGCAATCGATGACATTTCGCGGATGATGGCGTCGACCTGCTCGATCGCCTGCGAGGCGTCGACCGCCGCGGATTGGATTGAACCGATCTGCTCGGCGATTTCCTCTGTCGCCTTGGCGGTCTGGCTCGCAAGCGACTTCACTTCCGCCGCCACGACCGCGAACCCTTTCCCGGATTCGCCGGCACGTGCGGCTTCAATTGTGGCGTTCAGCGCCAGAAGGTTGGTTTGTCCGGCGATCGCCTGGATAAGCCCTACAACTTCACCGATGCGAGTGGCTGCATTCCCGAGTTCCGTCATGGTGGTAACAGTGCGTTGAGCCTCGGAAACCGCGCGCCCGGCCACATCGGTCGATTTTGTCGCCTGCGAGGCAATCTCCCCGATCGAGGCCGCCAATTCCTCGACCGAACTGGCGGCAACGGTCACATTCTCCGATGCGGCGGTCACACGGCTTTTCGCCGTGTTGGCTTCCGAAGACACCGTGTCGGCGGCTTTATTGAGATCTGCCGAACTCATCTCCAGCTTCCGCGAGGCCGCACGCAATTTGTTCAGTGCGCTTTCGACCGAATGCTTGAATTGCGAAATGGTCGACGCAATCATGTCGCTGCGTTGCTCGCGCGCACGGCTCGCTTCGGTTTGCGTCTGCGCCAGGCGCTCGCGCTCAATCATGGTGTCGCGGAAGACGATCACGGTGCGCGCCATTGCTCCGATCTCGTCGCGGGCATGCGTGGCTGGTATGCGGGCGGTGGTGTCACCGTCGGCAAGACGCTTCATGACCGAGGCAAGACCATTGAGCGGCCGCGTGATGCTGCGGCCGATCAGCCAGCTGAATCCAAGGCCAAGGCCGACCATGGCGACTCCGACCGCGATAATGCCGGTACGCGTGCTCGCTTGCGATGCCGCAAGCCGTTGCGTGGCGTCGCTTCCCGTATTGCGGGCGTATTGGATGACTTCATCAGCGCGCGGCAACATGCTCTGACTGTCGATGTCAATGATTGCGCGCAATGGGCGCACACGGTCGTGTCCCTCGATCCATTTTTCAAAGGTGTCGACATAGCTTTTCACTTGCTGTTCGAGCAAGGTCTTCACCTGCGGAGTACCGTCGATCCGGCTGAAGGTGTCGGTAAACTTCTTGTAGTTGGCCAGGAACTGCTGCCGCGAAACTTCGCTCTGGTTGACCCGATAGTCGGCTTCAAAGTGCCGCATCGAGAGGAGCGCGACCATCAGTTTTGTGGCGTCGGCTTCGGCCAGCCACGACATGTTCTCGTTGATGATGCGCTCGATGGTATTTCCGGATGCGTGCAAATTTCCGCGCAGGCCGGACGAATCGTCGAAACCCAGGACCTTTTGCGCGTTCACCAGTTCGTTGAAGTTCGCGCGTAGCGCCATCACGTCATTGCGCATGCTGACGATACCCTTGGCGCGGCCTTGATCGATCGAGGCCACGATGGCGTCAAGATCCTTGACCGAATTGGCATGGGTCTGTTCGAAACTCACCACCAGGTTGTTGTCGGGGTTGGCGCTGAAATCCTTCACGATAATTCGCATCGACGCGACCGCGCTCTTGAAATCCCGGCTGGAGTCGGCGAGCGCGTGGGATTGCGTGACGGTGGCGAAGGCGCGGCCAACGTCGCCTTCGCCTGAAACATACGTCACGCCATTGGCGAGGAAGCCTGCGACCGGGATGAGAGCCAGGACAACGATGCGTGTGCGCACCGAGAAAGAGCCGAGCATCCGGGCCAGCCAATTGAACGGTAGCGCTAGGTCGATGGATCGCATGCTGGTTCGATCGCGCGCCAGTGGCTGCCACCGCGCAGAGGTAATGCTGTAGGCCGCCAATCGTTAATTTTTATTGCCAGAGGGGCCGTAAAGCCCCGATTTGCTTGGTGCTTTGCTTTTGTGCACTGCACGCGTAGTGTCGTCAGAATACAGACACGCCGGTGCAGAAAATTTTGAGAATCTAATGCCAATCGCCGCCTCCCGCCCTGTTGCGAAGAACGACGTGGTCGAGCTTGCCCTTGAGGCGAGTGCCGCTCTCGATGCCTTGCTCGCCGACGCGACGGCAAC
>DASSIJ010000067.1:0-5674 GCA_035692045.1 Pseudolabrys sp.
AGCCCGGCCGGCGCGTCGAGGTCCGCAGGCTGGCGAGCTGGTTCAACGACAAATTCCATGCGGAAGTTAGCGGGCCACTGGTGACTGAACGAGCATTCAAGCGTCACATGACGCAGGAACAGGGTGGCGGCCCGCCCGATACCGATGTGCTGCGCGCAGCACGCCACAATATCCGCTATCATCTGTCCTACATCGGCTGGCTGGTGCGCACGCGCGATTGGCTCGCCGGCGATCGATTAAGTCTGGCGGACCTTGCGGCAGCTGCGCATCTGTCGGCCGCCGATTACCTGGGCGAAGTGCCGTGGAACGAAGACGAAGCGACAAGGAATTGGTACGCGCGGGTGAAATCGCGCCCGTCGTTTCGCACGCTCCTGGCCGACACGCTGGCCGGCATTCCGCCGTCAAAGACGTACGCCGATCTCGACTTCTGAGCGATCCCGCCGCGATCCGGTCCGCGCTCGCCGAACAGGCACGTGCGCGCGGGTTCGATGCGTTCGGCGTTGCGAAACCTGACGCTGCGCCGGAACTGAAGGCGCGGCTCGAAAGCTTTCTCGCCGAAGGCGCGCACGGCGACATGACCTGGCTGGCGTCGACCGCCGGACGCCGCGCGTCGCCATTGGCGCTGTGGCCGGACGTGCGCTCGATCGTCATGCTCGGAATGAACTACGGGCCGGACACGGATCCGTTGGCCATCTTGGGCGCGCCCGACCGCGCAGCGATCTCGATCTACGCCCGAGGCGATGACTATCACGACCTGATCAAAACGCGCCTGAAGGAGTTGGCGCGCTGGCTGACAGCCAGCGCCGGCGGCGACGTGAAGGTTTTCGTCGATACGGCTGCAGTCATGGAAAAGCCGCTTGCTGCAAGCGGTGGTTTGGGTTGGCAAGGCAAGCACACAAATCTTGTTTCTCGACAATTTGGGTCCTGGTTATTTCTCGGCTCGATTTTCACCACGCTCGACTTGCCTGCAGATTCGTCCGAGCCCGATAGTTGCGGAACGTGCCGCGCGTGCCTGGATATTTGCCCGACCGCGGCATTTCCTGCACCTTACAAACTCGATGCCCGGCGTTGCATTTCCTATCTCACCATTGAGCACAAAGGTCCGATTCCGCGCGAATTGCGAACCGCGATCGGCAACCGAATCTACGGCTGCGACGACTGCCTCGCCGTCTGTCCATGGAACAAGTTCGCGAGCGAGGGACGCGAAGCCAAGCTCGCCGCGCGCGACGTATTGCGCGCGCCTCGGCTGGCCGATCTCGCGCGTCTCGATGACGCGCAATTCCGCACGCTTTTTTCCAAGACCTCGATCAAACGCACCGGCCGTGACCGATTCGTCAGAAATGTGCTGATCGCAATCGGCAATTCGGGTGACGCGACACTCGTGGACGAAGCAGCGCGCCTGCTCGACGATGCGTCGCCGCTGGTACGCGGCGCTGCGGTGTGGGCACTGTCGAAATTATTGCAGCGGGAAAGCGTTGCGGCCCTTGCGCAGCGGCATCGCGACCCGGACAAAACCGTCCAGGAGGAATGGGCGGCGGCGCTTGGCTAGAATTCCTTCACTGCCATGACCAACCGTTCGATGTCTTCCGGCCGCGAGAGCCGGTGATCGCCATCCTTGATCAGGGTCAGCACAACGTCATCGCGAGAAAACCGCGATACGAGTTCGACTGCATGCCGCCACGGCACATCGGGGTCCTGCACGCCCTGCAGGATATGAACCGGGCAGCGTGTCTCGATCAGGCCGCCGAGCAACAGATGTTTGCGGCCATCTTCGATGAGTTCGCGGGTGATCGGATAAGGCTCTTCGCCGTATGCAGAGGGCCTCAGCCAAATGCCCTTTTGCTCGATCTCGCTTTTGGCCGTTTCTGAAAACTGCTTCCACATCAGCTCCTCGGTGAAGTCGACCGCGGGAGCGATCAGCACCATGCCCGCTATGGGTGCAGCGCCCTTTTGTTCGGCCAGTTCTCGCGCCAACAGCAGCGCCAGCCAGCCACCCATGGATGACCCGATCACGATTTGAGGGCCGCTGGCGAAGTGCGCATAGACCGCGAGACTGTCCTCCAGCCATCGGCCAATCGTGCCTTCGCTGAACTGGCCACTTGATTCGCCGTGACCGGAATAATCAAAGCGCACACAGGCGCGGCCCACCGTTTCGGCCCAATGGTCAAGAGCTTGGGCTTTTGTGCCCTTCATGTCGGATTTCAACCCGCCGAGCCAAAATAGGCCCGGGTTTTTGCCCGCGCGCATGCGCACGGCAATGGACCGGGCAGGCGAACCTGTCGTGAGAGAGGTCGGGCGAATTTCGTTCATGAGCGCTTTGAGGATATCCGGGTGGGCCGGCCTTCTTGTCGCCGCAAGACACCCGTTAATGCAAGGGTGAACCGTTGCCGACGCCATTCGTGGCGTCTATACCTCGCTTTTGGCATGCGGCATTGTCAAACTGCCGCATGCGCTCGAAAGGCGCCTGTATTTCAAGGACCGATCTATGGCGAGTTTGCCCGCGTCCGCTCTGTCGACAGATAGCAGTCACCCGGGCGCCATTCCGCACGCCGTCACCGCCACGCATACTTCGATCACTGTACTCATTGTCGTGCCGACGCTCGATGGCGGCGCCGCCGATGCCGGGGCGGTCGAACTGGTACGGATCCTGTCGGAAGCCGGTCATCACGCCATTGTGGTGTCGCGCGCGGGCCGTCTCGTCGCCGATGTGACGGCGGCGGGCGGTGAATTCGTTCCGCTCGATGTTTCGAGCAACAATCCCGTCGTGATATTGCGCAGCGCCTTCCTCCTGACGCGATTGGCGCGTGAACGCCGGTGCACGGCAATTCATGCTCTCGGCCGCTCGGCGGCCTGGAGCGCGTATATGGCCGCGCGCCTCTGCAGCCTTCCGTTTGCGACCAGTTGGTACAAGGGATTCCGCGAACAGAATATCTTCAAGCGACGCTACAACAGCATCATGGCACGCGGCGACCATGTCATCGCGTCGAGTGAGCAAATCGCGCAACTGATCAATGATCGCTACGGCACGCCGTGGGAAAAAATTTCGGTCGTGCCATGCAGCATTGATCTCGAACGCTTCGATCCGGAAACCGTCACGCGCGAGCGCGTGGAGACGATGCGCGCCGCATGGGGCATCAAGCGCGACACCAAGGTGATCTTGATTACCGGCCGTATTCTGAGACGCAAAGGCCACCATGTCGTCGTCAAGGCGATAAAGCGGCTTAAGGAGATGGGCCTGAAGGATTTCTTGTGCATCTTCGTCGGCGAAGATCGGGGTCGCACCCGCTACACCGGCGAGTTGTGGGATCTCGTGCTGACGACGAGCACAATGGACATGATCCGGATGGCGGCGCCGGTTGCCGACATGCCGGCTGCGTACGCCGCGGCATCCGTCGTGGTCTCGGCGGCGGTACAACCGGAAGGCGTTCAGCGTGGCATCCTCGAGGCCCAGGCGATGGCACGACCCGTCATCGTCTCTGACCTTGGCGCAGGCACCGACGTCGTGCTCACGGCGCCGGTGGTACCGGAGAGCCGCATAGCGGGCTTCCGTTTCCAGTCAGGCGACGATGCCGCCCTTGCGGCGGCCTTGCTGCGACTGTTTTCCATGCCGGAGCCCAACCGGGCCACGATCGGCCGTCGTGGCCGTGAGTGGGTCCGCGGCCGTTTCAACCCCGCCATTGTTGCGGAGCAGACGCTGCGCTTTTACGGCCAGATGACCGGAACGCCTGAGATTGCCGCCGCTCCGGCCGAACAGCGTTAAGCAAGACGAAATCAGAGCAATTTGAACGCTTTGACTGCAATTCCAGAACTGACTATCGACAATAATAGTGGAACCGCGTTGACTTCTGCGTGGTTTCTACCAATCTTTCGCTATTCCTGTGGCGCGCTTCAATCGCGCCAGGGGAATTGTCGCAACTGCAAAAGGAGAAAATAGCCATTCGTCGTCCGATGAAGTCCGCGCTGCCCGTTCAAAAGGACGGCCCGCGCATCAACGAGGAGATCCGCGTCCGCGAGGTCCAGTTAATCGATGCCAGTGGCCACAACCACGGCCCCACACCGATCCAAGCCGCGCTGGATATGGCGCAGGCTGCGGGGCTCGACCTAGTCGAAATTGCCCCCAATTCGTCGCCCCCCGTCTGCAAAGTCCTGGATTACGGCAAGTACAAATTCCAGGCGCAGAAAAAAGCAGCGGAAGCCCGCAAGAAGCAGAAAGTCGTCGAGGTCAAGGAGATCAAACTCCGGCCGATGATCGACGACCACGATTACGACGTGAAAATGCGCTCGATGAAGCGATTCTTCGAAGAGGGCGACAAGGTCAAGATCACCTTGCGCTTCCGCGGACGCGAAATGGCGCACCAAGAGCTCGGCTACAAACTGCTCGAACGCGTGAAAGTGGACACCGGCTCGTTCGCCAAGATCGAATCCGAACCGCGATTCGAAGGCCGGCAAATGGTCATGATGCTGGCACCACGCTAGCCTCACAGGCCGGCCCTCACCGACCAACGCGCCACTCGCGAATTACGGGTGGCTCAGCGTTTTTAGCCCCATTCAGCTGCCCGGGCCGTAGCGGTTGCATGAGGTGGCCGCCTCTGCCATAACGCCGCGCATTCGCCGCCCGGCCAGTAAGGGCTGCCGTGGCAGCGATCAACGCTCAATCCCGAGCACCAGTTCTGAGGGCCCTGCGCCCTATGAACACATCCGGCCATGCGGGCATGCCCCGCGGGACGCCGATGAGGAGAGCCAAATGCCCAAGTTGAAGACCAAATCGGGCGCTAAAAAGCGCTTCAAGATCACCGCGACCGGCAAGGTTAAATACCAGCAGTCCGGCAAACGCCACGGGATGATCAAGCGGACCACCAAGACGATCCGCGAGCATCGCGGCACCAGCGTGCTGTTCAAGACCGACGGCGACAACGTCAAGAAATACTGGTTGCCGAACGGCTAACCGGTCTTTCCCGGCCGCCCAAGCGCGGCCGTCCCTCGTCGATCATTCGCACGCAATGCAAGGAGAACTGCCATGGCCCGCGTAAAGCGTGGTGTCACGTCGCACGCCAAACATAAAAAGGTCCTGAAAGCCGCCAAAGGCTACTATGGCCGGCGCAAGAACACGATCCGTATCGCCAAGCAGGCCGTCGAGAAGGCGAACCAATACGCCTTCCGCGACCGCAAACGGCGCAAGCGCACATTCCGTGCGCTGTGGATCCAGCGCTTGAACGCCGCAGTGCGGCCGTTTGGACTCAACTACAGCCGCTTTATCGCCGGACTGTCCAAAGCCGGCGTGACGGTCGACCGGAAGGTTCTGTCCGACCTCGCCATTCGCGAGCCGGCGACATTTCAGGCGATCGTGGAAAAGGCCAAGGCCGCGTTGCCCGCGTAAAGTTTTGAGGTCGTCATGCCCGGTCATAGGCGTCCGAAGGACGGCGTGCTTTCGCACACCTGTGTCCGGCCATGACCAGCTAGAACGCTGGGTGCTGGAATCATGACCGACATCGCGCAACTGGAAAAAGAACTCCTTGCCGCCGTCGCCTCGGCCAAAGACGAGGCGGCGCTGGAAGCCGTGCGCATTTCGGCGCTCGGCAAGAGCGGTTCGGTTTCGGCGCTGCTCAAGACGCTCGGCACGATGACGCAGGACGAACGCAAGGTGCAAGGTCCGGCAATCAATGGCTTGAAGGAT
>DASSIJ010000068.1:0-10186 GCA_035692045.1 Pseudolabrys sp.
GCCGGTGCGCCATTCCAGCGCCGGTCGTGCCGCGACGTTGACGATGCGGCCACCTTGGCCGTCCGCGAGCATGGCATTCACCGCTGCGCGGCAGCACAGAAAGCACGAGGTGAGATTGTTATCGATCTGCGTCATTAGCGCTGTCTTATCTGTCTCTGCGACCTTGCCCACGGCAAAGCCACCGGCAAGATGAATCGAAGCCCAGGGCTTTACGCCCGCATAAAGTTTGGCGACCTGTTCCTCATCAGCGAGGTTTGAGACAGCAATCAGAGTTACATTCGGATCGCCACGGCGAGGAAATCGCTCGGCCTCGGTCTCGTGAACGTACGGCACTCTGCAAATGGCGCCGGCGCCCACAAGCATGTTCACCAGAGCAATCCCGAGCGCGCCGGTGCCGCCGGTGATGATCACATGCTTGCCGGAAAAATCCATGGTCATCCTCGCCCGCGTTTCACTCGCGTCGGCAGCACCTGAAATTCGACCCAATTGGCGACCTCGCTCACGCGAAGTTTCTTGTCCAGCACATTTTTGCTAACGCCGTGCCGCCAGGCCAGCCGCTTGCAGCCGGGATCGCGATCGAGCATATCGAGATCAGTCGCAAACGTTTTGATGTCGGCCGCGTCGGCGAAGAAACCTTCCTCGATCAGCCGCGTGCCGATACGCCGCACGATCGCCGCCACCTCGCGCAATGGATATTCCGGATGATATTGAACCGCCCAGGCGATCGAACCGTTCGTACGGATCTCGGCGCTTTGCACGTCTGATACTGCGTTGGTGGCAAGCACTGTCGTGCCCGGGGCGAGCGCTTCGACTTCGTCGAGATGCACCGTCGGCGCGTTGAATACGTCCAGCTTGCCGGCATACATGGGATGTTTGCGGCCAGCCTCGGTGAGCCGGATGCTGCGACCAAAGCCGATTTCACGGCCCTTCGGGTTTTTGCGAACGCTGCCGCCTGCGGCTGCGGTAAGGACCTGAAGACCCCAGCAGGACCCGAATATCGGCGTGCCGGTTTTAAGTGCAGCGCGGATCAATTCGATCTGCCGCATCACCTCCGGCCCAGCATTGTAAACGTGCAAACTCGACCCTGTGATGGCGATGCCGTCATAGCCTTCGATCGAGGAACCTTCCGGCAATAGCGCCGTGGGGTCGCCCGGATAGCAGATATCCACAACTGCCCCCGGCAACAGCTCGCGGAGCAGATCTGAATAGCCCTTGCTCGCCGGGGTGCCGCCAGCTGCCACGTGCTCGGCCATGGTCTGCGGTGAATTGCCTTCGATGACGAGCAGGCGGGGCGAGGGCATCGGCTTGTTCAGGTTCCCTGGCGGGCGTTTAAGTCTTGAAAATCAAGCACCAATCGGTTCGATATGGCTGCGCGGTGGTGATTTTGCAATCGCCGTGGATGTTCTAGCCCAAACGCGGGGTTAACGCTCTCTCCTTGAGTGCGTCACACAAGCCGCTCATTCTGCAGAAGAAAGCGAATCAGCAGTCAATGGCCGACTTCGATCTCGCCATTATCGGCGGCGGCATAAACGGAACGGGGCTTGCCCGGGACGCCTCCGGCCGCGGCATCAAGGTCCTGCTCGTCGAGATGAACGATCTCGGCTCGGGTACGTCGTCGGCTTCCAGCAAGCTGATCCATGGGGGTTTGCGCTATCTCGAGCACGGCGCCTTTCGTCTTGTCCGCGAGGCGCTGAACGAACGTGAAGTGCTGTTGCGGATGGCCCCCCACGTCGTTCGGCCAATGCGCTTCATGTTGCCGCCGCTGCCGGGACTGCGCTCGCCCCTCATGCTGCGTTTCGGACTCATCCTTTACGATCTGCTGGGTGCGCGCAAATTGCTGCCCGCTTCGCGCACCGTCGATCTGACGCATAACATGGTGGGGCAGCCTCTGAAGCGCACGTTCCGCTATGGCTTCGAGTATTCCGATTGCTGGGTCGATGATTCCCGACTCGTTGTCCTCAATGCACTTGATGCTGCCGAGCACGGCGCCGTTATTAGGACTCGTACCCGCTGCGCGCGCGTGGAGCGGCGGGACGAGTGGGAGTTGGTGCTCAATGCCCGAGGCCGCCGCGAGGTGAAGACCGCGCGCGTCTTGGTCAACGCTGCCGGGCCCTGGATCGGCGCAGTGGCGGACACCGTCATCCGACAGCCGCTACCAAGCGCGGTACGGCTAATCAAAGGCAGCCATATCGTCATTCGCCGTCGATTTGAGCACGATTACGGCTATCTGCTGGAAGCTCCGGACCGACGCGTCGTGTTTGCTTTGCCCTTCGCGCAGGATTTCACGCTGATCGGGACCACCGACGAAAATTTCGTTGGCGATCTCAATTCTGTTGCGCCCGATCCATCCGAAATCGCCTACCTGTGCGAGGCGGCGAACCACTATTTCCGGGATAAGGTTACTCCTGACGAACTGGTGTGGTCCTTTGCGGGCGTGCGTGCGCTTTACGATGATGGTGCCGACAAGCCGGAAGATGTCACGCGCGACTACGAGCTTGTCGTCGATCAGCGCGACGGCGAGGCGCCGTTGCTCACTATCTACGGCGGCAAGATTACCACTCATCGCAAACTGGCGGAGGCGGCACTCAAGCGGATCGGCCATTTCTTTGAGGCCCTGCCGCCTTGGACCGCCGGGTCGAGACTGCCCGGTGGTGAATTCGCCCCTGACGAATTCGATGCACTGGTGGCGGAAACGACAGGGCGATGGCCGTTTCTGTCTGCGTCGCATGCGCGGCGCCTGGTTCGGGCCTATGGCCGCCGCGTTGAGCGATTTCTCAAGGATGCACAAGGCCTGCACGAGTTGGGACCGTGCTTTGCCGGCGATCTCACCGGAGCCGAAGTACGCTATCTGGTGGAAAACGAATGGGCGCAGAACGCCAACGACGTGCTCTGGCGTCGTAGCAAGCTTGGATTAAAAGCGACGGCAGAGGATTGTGCGGAACTCGATCGCTTCATCGCATCGCTCAACGGAAAGATCGCGGTAAATGCCGGTTGACGACTTCCGCCGCGCACACCGTCTTCAGGAGTCAAAGAAGCCGATCAGTCAGTCGCACGTTTCTATTTGGTGAACTAAGCTGCCCCCTGGTCCGTGCCATCCGGCGCGACTGGAGTTTTCGGTGCCGACCGCAATCATCGCAATCGACCAGGGAACGACGTCGACGCGAGCAATCATTTTTGATTCCGCGCTGCGGCCGCTTGCCACCGCACAAAAGGAGTTGCGCCAGATCTACCCTTCTCCGGGCGAAGTCGAACATGATCCTGAGGAGATCTGGACGGCTGTGCTCGCCACCGTGCGGTCCGTGATGGCGCAGGCAAAGATCGCGGCGGGCGACGTCGCCGGAATCGGCATCACCAATCAACGTGAAACCACGGTCGTTTGGGACCGGCAAACCGGCAAGCCGATCCATAACGCGATCGTATGGCAGGATCGACGCACTGCCGGGGATTGCGAGTTGCTGCGGCGCGCCGGCCACGAGAGTGGCATCGCGAGCAGGACCGGTCTGCTGCTCGATCCATATTTTTCCGCCAGCAAGATCGCGTGGTTGCTCGATCACGTAGATGGCGCTCGTGCGGCTGCCGAAAATGGCAAGCTCGCCTTCGGTACAATTGATAGCTTTCTGCTTTGGCGCCTCACCGGCGGTCAAGCCCATCTGACGGATGCCACGAATGCCGCACGCACGCTGTTGTTCGATATCGTCAAGGCTGAATGGGATCGCGATCTTTGCGCGCTATTTCGAGTGCCGATGCATCTTCTGCCTGGTGTGCGTGACTGCGCAGGCGTGTTTGGCGAGACCGTCTCCGAGATGTTCGGGGGACCGATTCGCGTTCTGGGCATGGCCGGCGATCAGCAGGCAGCGACGATCGGGCAGGGCTGTTTCGCTCCCGGCATGATGAAATCGACATACGGGACGGGATGTTTCGCGCTTCTCAACACCGGGCCTGAACGACTTGTTTCGCGCAATCGCTTGCTCACCACCATTGCTTACCAGCTCGATGGCAAGCGCACCTATGCGCTGGAAGGCGCGATCTTTATTGCCGGCGCCGCCGTGCAATGGCTACGCGACGGATTAAGCCTCATCGCCTCATCATCCGACGTAGGCCCGCTCGCGCAGCGCGCCGATACAGCCGAGCAGGTTTACCTTGTGCCGGCTTTTGTCGGTTTGGGCGCGCCGTATTGGGATGCGCAGGCGCGCGGCGCGATCTTCGGCCTGACCCGCAAATCCGGGGCGGCCGAACTTGCCTGTGCGGCGCTTGAGGCGGTTGCCTACCAGACGCGCGACCTGCTGGAGGCCATGCACGCAGACTGGCCGGCGTCAAAAAGCTCTGCAACGGTGCTGCGCGTCGACGGCGGCATGACGGCCAGCGACGTTACGATGCAGTTTCTGGCCGACATTCTTGCAAGTCCGGTCGATCGGCCCATAGTGATGGAAACGACGGCGCTGGGCGCTGCCTATCTTGCAGGGCGTGCAGCAGGGGTCTGCCCGGATCTCGACGGTTTTGCGGCACAATGGCGGCTTGATCGCCGATTTGAACCGCACATGGATCGGGAAACACGCGAACGCAAATATTCCGGCTGGCGCGAGGCCGTCCGGCGAACCCTAACAAATCCGGGTTGAGCGTTTTCACGCGCCTCGCTAGCGTGTTCCGCAAAGCGGGGAATCGATGGCGGACGGCGAAGCACCGGAGTGCCTGGCGGAAAACGGGAAATCGCCACTGGTGCGCTTCAAGGCTGTCACCAAACGGTTCGGTTCGTTTACCGCAATAGAGGCCCTCTCACTCGACATCGCGCACGGTGAATTTTTCGCGCTGCTCGGCCCCTCGGGCTGCGGCAAAACCACGCTATTGCGCATGCTCGCCGGTTTCGAGACGCCCAGCGACGGGCACATTTTTCTTGACGGCGAGGATATCGTCGCTGTGCAGCCACATCGGCGGCCGGTGAATATGATGTTCCAGAGCTATGCGCTGTTCCCGCACCTTACCGTGGCGGGTAACATCGGCTTTGGTTTGCGGCAGGAAAATGCGACCCACGCCGAAATCATCGAGCGCGTCACCGAGATGCTGGCCCTTGTGCGCCTGCAGGGCTACGGCGGGCGGCGGGTCGATCAGCTCTCGGGCGGCCAGCGCCAGAGGGTGGCGCTTGCGCGTTCGCTCATCAAGCGGCCGCGCGTCCTCCTGCTTGATGAACCTCTGACTGCGCTCGACAAGAAGCTGCGGGCCGAAACCCAATTCGAACTGATGGAATTGCAGCGCAAGCTTGGCACCACATTTGTGATCGTCACGCACGACCAGGAAGAGGCAATGATCGTTGCCGATCGTATCGCTGTGATGGATCAGGGCCGCCTGAGGCAGGTAGCATCACCGGCCGAAATCTACGAACGGCCAAATTCGCGCTGGGTCGCCGATTTCATCGGCGAAGTGACCACGATTGAGGGGCGTGTATCCGCGAACGGTGTCATCGACAGTACATTCGGTCAGCTGCGCACTGCCGATACCGGCGCGGCCGGGCCCGGAGATACGGTCTGGCTGGCATTGCGACCGGAAAAGATCGGCATGAGCGGCGAGCGGCCGGCAGGCGCGCTCAATACTGTGTCAGGCACCGTGTCCGAGATCGGATATCGCGGCGACGTATCGATCTACAAGGTGCGGCTCGCCGACCGGTCGCTTATGAAAGTTGCGCTCGCCAATGTGAGTGCTCCGGGCAAAAATTCGTACGGTGCAGGTGATCTTGTCTGGTTATCGTGGCGGCCGGACGCCGGCGTGGTCCTGACGAGATAGACCAGATGAGCGCACCGTCCGGCAATCGAAACTGGAGCGCACGGGGCATCGTGCTGCTGCCCTATCTCTGGCTTGCCATCTTCTTCCTTGCGCCGTTTGTCATCGTCCTGAAAATCAGCCTGTCGCAAACTGCACTGGCACAGCCGCCTTACGTGCCGCTATTCGATGCCACTGCCGGCTGGGCAGGCTTGATGGACTTTGTCTCGCAGCTTTCCGCCGATTCATTTCGATTACTTTCGTCCGACTCGATCTATCTCCTGTCTTATCTCAAGAGCCTGCAAGTTGCGGCGATCTCCACGATTGTCCTCCTGGCGGTCGGCTATCCGATTGCTTACGGAATGGCGCGCGCGCCGCGGGCGTGGCAGCCTCCGCTGGTGATGGCCGTTGTGTTGCCGTTCTGGACCTCGTTCCTTATCCGGATCTATGCCTGGATCAATATTCTGCAGCGCGATGGAATTCTGAACGATGTTCTGATGCGGTTGCACGCGATTGCCGTGCCGGCATCCTGGCTGTCGTCTGACACCGCGGTCTATATCGGCATGGTCTATTCCTATTTGCCGTTTATGGTGCTGCCGATCTACGCCACACTTGAGAAGATGGACGAAACCCTGCTGGAAGCGGCAGCCGATCTCGGTTGCCCGCGATGGAAGGCGTTCTGGCTGGTGACGTTGCCGCTGTCACTGCCGGGCATCGCTGCGGGCGCGCTGCTTTGCTTTATCCCGATCGTTGGCGAATTCGTTATCCCCGACCTGCTAGGCGGCTCGGAAAGCTCGATGATCGGGCAGACCTTATGGTCCGAGTTCTTTTCCAACCGCGACTGGCCGGTTGCCTCGGCCATCGCGATCGCGCTGCTTGGCCTGCTGCTGGTGCCGATCCTCTTCTACGAACGCCTTCAACAGCGGGCACTTGAGGGAAGTCGCGGATGAACCGTGGCGCGTCGTCTTTCAATGTCATTTCGGTCGCACTCGGCCTGGCGTTCCTCTATTTGCCGATTGCAATTCTGGTCATCTATTCGTTCAATGCCTCGCGCTTGGTGACCATCTGGGGCGGCTGGTCACTCGTGTGGTACCGCGAACTGCTGCATGACGATGCGGTTTTGCAGGCAGCCTGGGTCAGCCTGCGGGTTGCCGCCCTATCCGCCAGCGCCGCCACGGTTCTCGGCACGCTTGCTGCAGTTGCTCTCACACGTTTAGGCAGGTTCCGCGGCCGCTTGCTGTTTTCGGGGATGGTCTACGCGCCGTTGGTGATGCCGGAAGTCATTACCGGACTTTCTCTGCTGCTATTGTTTGTTGCATTCGACGTCGACCGCGGTTTCTGGACCATCACCATTGCCCACACCACTCTGACCATGTGTTTTGTCACCGTGATCGTGCAATCGCGGCTTGTTACCTTCGATCGCAGCCTTGAGGAGGCCGCGATGGATCTCGGCTGTCCGCCGGCAAGGACCTTCCTGACCATTACCTTGCCGCTGATTGCGCCGGCGATTGCGGCCGGATGGATGCTGGCCTTCTCATTGTCACTTGATGATCTCGTGATTGCGAGCTTCACCACCGGACCGGGCGCCACAACATTGCCGATCCGGATTTACTCAGAGGTGCGTCTTGGGGTGAAGCCGGGGATCAATGCCGTGTGCACCATAATGATTGCGTTTGTTGCGTTCGGCACTGTTGCATCATCGCTGATAGCCAAACGTGGGGCGGTGCGGCGCGAACGCGCCGCCTTGGGGGCACAGGTGTGAAATTTTAGCCGGCAATGTATGCCGGCACGGCGCTGAGTCGCTGCTGCTCTTGCCGGGAGGCCGGATAAAAAGATCACGAACCAGATCGGTATTATCACGATCGAGCCGCTTGGCGGCACGGCAGGAAGTTGCAGTTATTGGGTCTTTCCTGTCGCCGGCTGTGCGGTCGATTGATCGGCTGCCGGAGCAGTGCCGGCCGCCGGTACCCCGCCAGTCAACCGCTCGATGGCCGAACGAACCGAGTCGCGGGAACGGCGATCGCGCACTGCATCGAGAAGCGGAGCGGCGGCGCCGGAACGGCGAATCAGAGCTTCGGGGTCGGGCAGCATGATCGGATCGTCCCACGAACCCTGCACGATGAATGGCAACTCGAATGGTGTGGTGCCGGGCTTGGGCGGTGTCACCAGGGCGGCAGTACCCTTCAGATCGAGTTCGCGCGCCGGAATTGAGGCCGAGCCGGCCAGGGCCAGAACAACCGCAGAGCCTTCAATCCTGACGTCTTCGACGGTGACGGTGCCCTGGGCGACCTTCAGTGCAACGCTGATCTTGTCATAGGGTGTGCGCCCGCTTCGGAATTCGCCGCCGCCCGAAAGCGGCCGCCGCTCCAACCGACGCAGCAACTGTTCAACATTAAGTCCGGCGAGTGCGCCGTTCGATCCGGTTAACGTGGCCGTCCCGTTCAGGGTATGCGTCACCGCGAGAACGCTGTCACCGGTACCATCGACCGCAAGCGCGATATTGCCTTTGCCTTCGAGCCGGCGGAGGCCAAATAGTTGGCCGAGGCAGCTCTCAAGGTCGACGTCAGTGAATTGCAGTTGCGATTTGACCTCGACGCCCCGCTCGAAATTGGAGAGCGCCAATGACCCTTTGACGACGCCGCCGTAGGCCTGTGCCTCGCCAACGGTGACTACCAGGTGGCCATTACGCAAGTTTGCCGCAATAGCGGTGCGTCCGACTTTGGCGGTGGAGACAACAACACTTGCCGCCGAAAGACGCAGATCGAGATCGAGGCCGGCAAGACCATCAAGTGTGATCTGGCCATTGTTCCATGCGCGCTCATTGGCAGCGAGCAGACGAACCGTCGAAACATAGGACGTCAAATCGAGACTGTCGGCAGCAAGCGTACCTTGCAATGTTTTCCGGCCATCTGCCGCAAACGTGAGGACGCCCTCGGCGCTGTTGCCATCGAGTTCAACATTGACGCTCGAAAGGCTGATCGTGCCGCCCACAACATTGGTCCGTGCCTTGATTGCGAACCGGCCGAAGCCGCCTCCAGGCAGTGGCTTCTGTCCCGCCCACACCAATGCGTTGCGCAATGAAGCGGCATCGGCGGCGACCGTACCTTCGACCTTCAAAGTTGGTTTGAAACTGACGGCGCCTTCGAAAGCGGCCTTCATTGGCGCGCCGGAAACGCGTAGTTTCAGTCCGCTGCGATTGCCGGCAAGTGCGGCAGGAAAATCGGCGAGCGTCAGGCTCGCGTCCATTGGCGCATCATGCCAAATGAAGCGCCCGGTTGCGCCGAAGCTCTTTGAAATCGATGGCCAAGCCAGCGAGAACTCTACGCCTTGCAATGTCTCGGCAAGTTTCCGTGCTTCGTCCCGTATTACGATGGTGCCGCCTTCGATGCGCATTTCGGAAAATGCCGCAAGGCGATGCGTGTCCGTCTGGCCACGCACCAATGCTTCAATGAGACCAGACCAATTGGACTGCCCATTCGGCTGCAATTCGATCGCAATGTTCGGGTGGTCCAAGGAGACGTCGGCGATTTCGACACGGCCGATAAGGAGTGGAAAAAATCGTAAACGTGCGGTCAGCCGCTCCGCGGTGAGAGCCGGCTGCCGGGCATCGCCGAGGACCACGTCAGCGAAACTCACGCTGCCGGTTGGAAAGAGTGAGACGCTGGCCTTGCCGCGCAATACCGGATCAAGTCCGGTTACTGCGCGTATTTCGCCCACCACCTGTTGGCGCACCGTGTCGGCGGAAATCAGGTATCCGGCGGTTGTGAGCACGACCAACCCGCCTGCGATTGCCGCGAGCAGGATAAATCCCAGGCGTTTCAGGCCGGTGGCCGCTGTCAAAGGGAGGTTTCCGGTTGTTTCGGCTTATGCCGGCGGACTATAGCATTGGTCCAGCTACCCCCAACCTTGGATGGGCTCTGTGACCCTTTCAAGGCTGCGGCTTCCACACCGATTAGGTTAGCGCGCAAACGACGCGCCCTCACGGCCGGCATCGGCGATTTCAGCGATCATCTTTTTGACAATGGCCTCGCCGAAGGAGTCGAAGTCCTTGGCTTCGAGCACAAAGCTGCCGGGCCCGCCGGTCACATTGTCGCGGTAGTATTTTGTCAGCCCTCCGGGTGGGTTTGTGTGCTCGGGATTCCAGGGTAGCGGCGTCTCGCTCAGGATCACCAGCCCATTGATGCTGATGCCCAGCGCCATGGCCTCATCGCGCGCTTGTCCCACCTCCCGGCCGGCATTGTTCGTGCCATCACCGGAAACGTCTATGGTTCGCCGCTCCGAACTGAATGGGGCACGAGCAAGCTGCGCCACAGCGGCGTCAATGCCCCCGCTGATCGAGGTACGATCAGCAAAAGACCGCGGCGATTCGAGGAGCCGATCGCCGAACGCCTGGGCCGCCTTCGGCCCGTCTATCACCATCCAGTCGATGACGACC
>DASSIJ010000069.1:0-2074 GCA_035692045.1 Pseudolabrys sp.
CATAAAGGCAATCGGCAAGGGTTTGCTCAAGGTGATGTCCAAGATGGGCATCTCCACCTATCAGTCCTATTGCGGCGCGCAGATTTTCGACGCCGTCGGGCTGCGGCAGGATTTCGTCGACAAATATTTCACGGGCACCCATACGCGCATCGAGGGTGTCGGTCTTGGCGAGATCGCGGAAGAGGCCGTGCGCAAGCACCGGGACGCGTTCAGTGACTCTCCGATCTACCGCTCAATGCTTGACGTCGGCGGTGACTATGCGGTGCGCGTGCGCGGCGAAGACCATGTCTGGACTGCCGAGACCGTATCGCGGCTGCAACATGCCGTGCGCGGCAATTCGCAGGACCACTATCGCGCGTTCGCACAGATCGTAAACGACCAGAATGAGCGGCTGCTGACCATCCGCGGCATGTTCCAGGTGAAGAAGGCTGAAGACGATGGCCGCAAGCCGGTTGCGCTTGAGGATGTCGAACCAGCCAAGAATATCGTGCGGCGGTTCTCGACGGGCGCCATGTCGTTCGGCTCCATTTCGCGCGAGGCTCACACCACGCTCGCCATCGCCATGAACCGTATCGGCGGGAAGTCGAACACGGGCGAAGGCGGTGAAGAATCGGATCGCTTCAAGCCATTGCCGAATGGCGACTCTATGCGATCCGCCATCAAGCAGGTGGCGTCGGGCCGCTTCGGTGTCACCGCCGAGTATCTCGTGAACTCGGATATGATGCAGATCAAGATGGCGCAGGGCGCCAAGCCCGGCGAAGGCGGTCAGTTGCCGGGGCACAAGGTCGACAAGATCATTGCCAAGGTACGGCACTCCACGCCCGGCGTCGGCCTGATCTCCCCGCCGCCGCATCACGACATCTATTCGATCGAAGACCTGGCCCAACTCATCTTCGACCTCAAGAACGTCAACCCGACCGGCGACGTCTCCGTAAAATTGGTGTCCGAGGTCGGCGTCGGCACAGTCGCTGCGGGCGTGTCGAAAGCGCGCGCGGATCACGTCACCATCGCCGGCTTTGAAGGCGGCACCGGAGCGAGCCCGCTCACCTCGATCAAGCACGCGGGCAGCCCCTGGGAAATCGGCCTCGCCGAAACGCATCAGACGCTGGTCATCAATCGCCTGCGCGGCCGCATTTCGGTGCAAGTCGACGGCGGCATCCGGACAGGCCGCGACGTGGTGGTCGGTGCCCTGCTCGGTGCCGACGAATTCGGTTTTGCCACAGCGCCGCTGATTGCCGCCGGCTGCATCATGATGCGCAAGTGTCACCTCAACACCTGCCCGGTTGGTGTCGCGACGCAGGACCCCGTGCTGCGCAAGCGCTTCAAGGGGCAGCCCGAGCATGTCATCAACTATTTCTTCTTTGTCGCGGAAGAAGTGCGCGAGCTGATGGCGGCGCTCGGCTTCCGCACATTCGATGAGATGATCGGCCAGATGCAAATGCTCGATCGCCGCAAGCTGGTAGAGCACTGGAAGGCCAAAGGCCTCGACTTCTCCAAGCTGTTCACCAAACCACCGGCGGACAAAGGCACAGCTATCTACAAGTGCGAGCCGCAGGATCACAAGATCAAAGATATTCTCGATCGCAAGCTGATCGCCGAATCTCAAGCCGCGCTCGATCGCGGCGCGCCGGTGCGCCTGCAATTCGTCATCCATAATACAGACCGCGCCTGCGGCGGCATGCTGTCCGGCGAGGTCGCCAAACGTTTCGGCCATGAAGGTCTGCCGCATGACACGATCCATGTTCACTTCACCGGCACCGCAGGGCAGAGCTTTGGCGCCTGGCTCGCGCGCGGCATCACTTTCGAACTCGACGGTGATGCGAATGACTATGTCGGCAAGGGCCTCTCTGGTGGCCGCCTTGTCATTCGACCGCCGGCCGATTCCGGGATCGTGCCGGAGGAATCGATCATCGTCGGCAATACCGTGCTGTACGGCGCAATCGAAGGCGAATGCTATTTCCGCGGTGTTGCGGGCGAACGTTTCGCGGTGCGCAACTCGGGTGCCCTCGCGGTGATCGAAGGCGCCGGTGACCATTGCTGCGAATACATGACCGGCGGCGTTGTGGTGGTTCTC
>DASSIJ010000070.1:0-15523 GCA_035692045.1 Pseudolabrys sp.
GCTGTGCCGCAACCGATGTTGACCCCGCCACCGGCATCCGCGACCTGAGCATTCCGCGCACGCTGCTGCAGAATTTCGATCACACCGACTGCGGGGTCTACGCCGAGGTGACCGCGCCGGGCGCCATTGCGGTCGGCGATGCCGTCAGTATTGAAACACCATAAAAAAACGCCCCGCTCTGCAGCGGGGCGTCATTGTTTCGCAAATCGTGACTGTGATCAGCCGCCGGGCAACACGTAGGCGCTGATACGGCCGGCAGGATAGACCGACTCGGCAACCGTGTGATTGTGGTTGCCGGAAACGATGATGGGGTTGCCATTCGGATCGACCCCGCTGACCACGCCAACATGGCCGCCACCGCGGCGGCCCATCACGGCGATGGCGCCAACCTGCGGCCCGGAGACGCGGGTACCGTAGCGCGCATAGGCACTGGCGAGATTGCCACCGCCGGCATGGCCGGTGCGCTTGAGCACCAAATCCATGAATGCGCCGCACCACAGGCTGCCGCGCCCGGTGGGGTTCGTTCCGATGTATCTGCGCGCTTCGCTGACCAGCGAATTGCTCGTCGCACCGCCATACGCTGAATTCGAATGCGATTGCGCCCGCGCCCGGGCGTCAGCCCGCGATCGCCGGCTATGCCCGCGGTCCTGGACGACGGTCTCGCCGGCGGTGGCCGCTGCCAATGAATACCGCACATCGCCTTCCGCCCCGACCATCTGCGGATGAGCCGCAGCTTGCGAGGTTAGTACAGCACGTTGCCGATGATGGTGGTGGACGGGTCTTGCGAAGGCTGAGGTTGCAAGAACCGCAACCGCCGCTGAACACAACAGAACTGTCGCCCGTCTTGATTTGATCTTCATCACAATAGTCCCCTTAGCTATACAAGCAAATGCGGCCGGGACAGATAGAATCAGGACCGGCCGCGATGTCCAAACGCCGTCCGCATATGGCAATTTCGTGATGAATGGAAGGTCATTTCGTGAGACGCATAGCGGCTATTCAAAAAGTATACGCATGCCAAAGAAATTATACGCTTCATATTTTGGCAATTACTTACAAGATAAAGTCTTTACTGTCTTACTGTCCATTTATACGTACCGCCAAAGAATTCCTGTCCTGCTGCACAGTTAAAGCAGCAGTGCAGAGGTTCCACGCGCGAAATCAACGGTGGGAGCGGCCAGGCCTCAGGCCCGCCGGCTGAGCAGAAAAACGGCTTGCTCGCCAAACAGGTTCCAGAACCACCAGGGTGCGTTGAGCCGGAGCGGTGAGCCCCAGGCATTCAGCGCCACCGCCTTCTCCATCTTGACCCCAATCTCCGTACAGAGCTGGCGGAAGTCCTTGATGGTGCAGTGGTGGATATTGGGCGTGTCGTACCAACTGAACGGCAGCATATCGGTGCGTGGCATATGGCCTGCAAACAGCAGCTGGAGCCGCACCTGCCAGTGGCCGAAGTTCGGGAACGACACAATCGCATGACTTCCGATGCGGAGCATGTGCTCAAGCACAATGCGCGGGTGTCGCGTTGCCTGCAGCGTTTGCGACAGGATGACGTAGTCGAAGGCGTCGTCCGGGTAGTCGCCGAGGTCCGTGTCGGCGTCACCCTGAATGACGGCCAATCCCTTGGCGACGCATTCGTTAACGCCCTCGCGGGACAGTTCTATGCCGCGGCCGTCCACGCCGCGGCTTTCGCTCAAGAGGCGCAGCAATTCGCCATCGCCGCATCCGACGTCGAGCACCTTTGCGCCGCGCTCAACCATCTGGGCGACGAGAACCAGGTCGACACGGGCACCACCGGGTGTGCGGGCAATATCGGCCACAGTGAAATCGGTATCGGCGGGCGACAGCCTTTTCATGGCTCAGCTCTTTGGGCTCAGGCCGCGCGCCTTGCCGGCGCCGTCGAGGAAGCCGCGCACGATCGCAAAAAGTTCTGGCTCATCGAGCAGGAAGGCATCATGGCCCTTGTCGGTGACGATTTCGGCGAACGACACCCGGGCACTTGACGCATTGAGCGCATGCACGATTGCCCGCGACTCCGAGGTCGGAAATAGCCAATCGCTTGTAAAGGACACCACGCAGAAGCGGGTGGGCGCGCCTTTGAAGGCCCTGGCCAACACGCCGCCGTAATCCGCGGCAAGATCGAAATAGTCCATGGCGCGCGTGAGATAGAGATAGGAATTGGCGTCGAATCTCTCGACGAACGAAATTCCCTGATGGCGCAGATAGGATTCCACCTCGAAATCTGCGTCGAAAGAGAATGTGGGGTTTGCCCGGTCCTGAAATTTGCGGCCGAATTTCCGGTGCAGGGCGGCATCGGACAGATAGGTAATATGCGCGCCCATGCGCGCGACCGCGAGCCCGCGGCGCGGATTTGTACCTTCCAGAAGATAACGGCCGGCACGCCATTCCGGATCGGCCATAATTGCCTGCCGGCCGACCTCGTGGAACGCGATGTTTTGCGCCGAGTGACGCGTCGCGCACGCAATCGGCAACGCGCAGAACACGCGTTGCGGATAGCTCGCTGCCCATTGCAGCACCTGCATGCCGCCCATTGATCCGCCTGCGACCGCGAACAGCGACTCAATGCCGAGGTGATCGAGCAGCATGGCCTGTGCGCGCACCATGTCGCGGATTGTGATGACTGGAAAGGCGAGGCCCCAGGGCTTGCCTGTCTGGGGATCGGTCGACGACGGGCCCGTTGTACCCATGCAGGCGCCAACCACATTCGGACAGATTACGAAATACCGCTCGGTGTCGATCGGCCTGCCGGGGCCGACCATCGTCTCCCACCAACCAGACTTCTTCGTCACCGGATGCACGCTCGCGACATGCTGATCGCCGGTGAGCGCGTGACAAATGAGAACCGCGTTCGAGCGCGCAGCGTTGAGTGTCCCGTAGGTCTTGTAGGCAATCTGGAATGGGGTCAGTTCGACGCCGGCATCGAGCTTTAGTGGATTATCGGCGCCAAAATACGCCATCAGCGACTCGTGCGGCTGATCCGCTTCGCGCGGTGAATCGACGGCCTCCTGTGTGCTGGTCCGATTGGCTTCGCCCATATCAACCATACGCTCCGGCGCGGGCACCCGTATCGCGGCCCGATTGGTAGCGGTTTAGTGTCAAGCTAGCAGATTACAGTCAACGTTTTCTTTGATTTCGGGGCTCGCCCCACCTATCAATGCCGCCATGGCGAAGCCACCCGAAGCACCCTCGCTGGCCGATCTGCGCAAGGAGATCGACCGTATCGATGAGGCGATGCACCAGCTTCTGATCGAGCGCGGCACAATCATTGACCGGCTGATTTCGGTCAAACGCAGCCAGGACACCGGAACGTCGGCGTTCCGGCCAGCGCGTGAAGCCGAAATGATGCGCCGGCTGGTCAAACGCCACAAAGGAAGGTTGCCGCTCGACACTGTTGAGAGCATCTGGCGCGTCATCATCTCGACCTTCACATACGTGCAGGCGCCCTTCTCCGTTCATGCCGATCTGTCGGCCGGCGACGCGCTGATGCGCGATTCCGCCCGCTTTCATTTCGGCTTCACCGTGCCGTTTGTCCCGCATATGGGCGCCGCCGCCGTCGTTGCGGCAGTATCGGCCTCCAAAGGCGATCTCGGCCTCGTGCCCGCCATTGACATCGCCTCGGCGGGCGCCTGGTGGAGCGCACTCGAGTTCGACGCCGCCCCCAAGATCATTGCCCGCCTCCCTTTCGTCGAACGGTCCGATCACCCCGCCGCTTTGCCGGTTTTTGTGATTTCCCGCGTTGCTGCCGACGCCATGGCGACGGAAGCCCCGGTATGGAGTGTGCGTGTCTCGGGGTGGGGCGTGGGTCCCGCAAAGGCGTTGTCCATGCTGACCGATTTTATTGCCGTACCGGATCAGGCATTCGATGGCGCCGCGCTGCTCGTGACTTTGTCCAAAGAAATGAGCCTTGAATCGGTCAGCGCGGCCTTGGTTAAGGCTGGCGCCACAGTGCGTTCGGCAGCACTCGTCGGGAGCCACGCAACCCGCTATACGGTTGCCGCCGACAAGGCCTGATCGTTCGGAATACCGTTGATGACTGTGAATCGCCCGCAACCGCGACCCGGCGTGCTCGCTATTGACCCTTACGTTCCGGGCAAGAGCAGCGCGCCCGGCGTCGCCAAAGTGTTCAAGCTCTCCTCCAACGAGACACCGTTGGGGCCGAGTGCGAACGCCATCGCCGCCTATCGGACGGCCGGCGAGCACCTGGAAGATTATCCGGACGGCTCGGCGTCCGCCCTGCGTGACGCAATCGGCGCCGCCTTTGGCCTCGATCCCGATCGCATCGTCTGTGGCGCCGGCTCCGACGATCTGCTCAATCTGCTTGCGCGCGCCTTTCTCAAGGATGGCGACGAAGCGATCTATACGACGCACGGATTTCTGGTCTACCCAATCGCAACCATGGGTACCGGGGCAAAAGCAATTGCCGCGCCGGAAAAGGATTTTACCGCGAATGTGGACGCGATCCTCAACGCGGTGACGCCAAAAACAAAAATGGTTTTTCTGGCGAACCCGAACAATCCGACGGGCACGTATGTTCCGTTCGATGAAGTCAAACGCCTGCAAAAGGGTCTGCCGGGTAACGTATTGCTCGTGCTTGACGCCGCCTACGCGGAATATGTGCAGCGCAACGACTACGAATCCGGAATCGAACTGGTCGCAACCACCGACAATGTGGTGATGACGCGTACCTTCTCGAAGATTTATGGGCTCGCTGCCCTGCGTCTCGGCTGGATGTACGGACCCGCACACGTTGTCGATGCGGTCAATCGCATCCGTGGACCGTTTAACGTCAATGGTCCGGCGATCGCCGCAGGAATTGCCGCGATCCGCGATACCGCGCATGTGGATCGCGCGCGCGCACACAACGCGCGTTGGCTGTCCTGGCTCGCGGACGAGATCGGCAAGCTCGGGTTCCCGGTGACGCCGAGCGCCGCAAACTTTGTGCTCATCCATTTTCCGGAAACCAAAGGCCGTACGGCCAGGGACGCCGATGCCTTTCTGACCAAACGCGGACTCATCCTGCGCCAGGTGAGCGCTTACAAACTGCCTAACGCACTTAGAATGAGTGTAGGGACCGAAGAGGCCAACCGGCTCGTGGTGCAAGCGCTCAAGGAATTTCTGGGAAAGCCGGCATGAGCAAACCGGCCCCCTTGTTCAATCGCCTGGCCCTGATCGGTGTCGGACTGATCGGCTCCTCGATCGCGCGAGCGGCGCGTGCGCAAGGCGCGGTACGCACGATCGTGGCCACGGCACGGTCCCCGCAGACGCGCCGGCGCGTCGCCGAGCTCGGTCTTGCAGATCAGGTCGTAGAGACCAATGCCGCGGCGGTTGAGGGCGCCGATCTCGTCATCGTTTGCATCCCCGTCGGCGCATGTGGTGCGGTCGCAAAGGAGATCGGTCCGCACCTCGCTGCCGGTGCCATCGTTTCCGATGTCGGTTCGGTGAAGGGCGCAATCGTGCGTGATATGGCCCCGCATCTGCCGAAGACCGTACACTTTGTACCGGCGCATCCCGTCGCGGGCACGGAATATTCGGGGCCCGACGCGGGCTTTGCCGAGCTGTTTGTCAACCGGTGGTGCATTCTGACGCCGCCGGAGGGCACCGATCCGAAAGCCGTCGAGAAGCTTGCGGCGTTCTGGCGGCTGCTCGGGGCCAATGTCGATACAATGGCGCCTGACCATCACGATCTGGTGCTGGCCATTACGAGCCATCTGCCTCACCTGATCGCCTACACGATCGTCGGCACGGCGGATGAGCTGCAGACGGTCACGCGCTCTGAAGTTCTGAAGTTTTCCGCCGGCGGTTTCCGCGATTTTACCCGCATCGCTGCATCCGACCCGACAATGTGGCGCGATGTGTTCCTTGCCAACAAGGACGCCGTCCTGGAAATGCTGGGCCGCTTCAATGAGGACGTTTCGGCGTTGACAAAAGCGATCCGTAAAGGCGACGGAGACGCGCTCTTCGAGCATTTCAAGCGTACCCGCGCCATCCGCAAGGGCATCGTCGACATCGGCCAGGATTCGCCGGCACCCGATTTTGGCCGTCCGCATCCGGATCTGCCGCGCGAACCGCTGCCGAAGCCGTACGCGTCGGAAAAGGGTTAGAACAGCGCCGGTGTATTTCCGATCGGGATCGGTCCGAGGAACACCGCACCATCACTGAAACGCAGGGGCAGCGCCACCGCCCGCTTGCCTTCCAGCGTCGTCTGTTCGCCGAGCATGTTGATGCCCAGCGAAATATTGGCCCCGGCCTGCTGGCGCGCCACATCGCCGAGACCCGGAGCCAGCCGATCGAGCGCGCCGACAAGCTTGTCCATGCCCGGCGAAGCTTGCACGCGCTGTTGGACGCCCATTGCGGCCAGGAACTGATCGAGGCCCGCCACGGTGACGCGCAATTGACCTTCAAGCCTTCCATTTCCATTGAGCGACAAGCTGCCCCCGCCGACCGCCAGAATGTCGCCCTGCTGTACGCGAGCCTGCGTGATGTCGATGCGCCCGCCCGCCGCCTGCATTTCGCGGAAACGCACGGACCAGGGTTTTGGGGAAAAATCGCTCAAACCACGAAGCATGGTGGTGACATTGGCATCCATTGGTTTTGCAGCGGCCGGGTGCAGGTCCGGTGCGGATGCCTGATCGAGTTGCAGCGCGATCTCGATCACCGGGTTGCTGGTGACGGACCCTTCCGCCAACCGGCCGTGCATCTCAATATGCTTCGCGCGCAAAAGGTTTTGCCTGTTGCCCTCCTTCATGCGGTCGATTGCCGGCTGGTCGAGCACAAGCGACGCGCGACTGGGCGCAGCGGGTGTGCCGCGCACGCTCGACTGGGCTAACTTCCAGTCGGCGATGAGGTCCGGCGGTTTCCCGGGCTCCCCAATGGTGAGAGGACCGTGAAATTCGCTGATCAGCAGGCCCGGCTGATAGACTTGTGCCACCATCACCAGGGCACTGGTCTTGAGTTCAAGCGGCGGCTGGTTGCTGCGGAATTGAGCCGAGGCGGCGTCGCAGTTGACCTCGATCCGGAACGGGAAGCCCCCGATCGTCTGCGAACCGCAGTTGTAAAGGCGCCCTGCCGTGGCCTCGCGCGCCCGCCACCCTTCAATCGTCTCCTGGGCCTTGCTCGCCGCGAATTTCCAGAAGCCGGTCCAGCCGGCGACCAGCGCGAACACGATGAAAAGCAGAATCGTGTAGCGCAGTCCGGTTCGGCGGCGCGATTGCAGGCTCGTTGGATCACGCATCGTCAATTCAAAACCTGCCGAATGCGGCGTTTCTGCGCCCGCGTGCAGGGGCGGAGTTGCACGGAAACCGCCGTCCTGTTAGGCGAACGCAAGCCGCCCCCCAAAAGCCGTGGTTTATCCCTGCCACGATGAACGCACGATCCGATCAAAGCAACGAGGACTTCTGGGTCTTCGCCTATGGGTCCCTCATGTGGCGGCCCGGATTCGACTTCCTTGAGCGGCGCAGCGCGCGCCTTGTGGGCGCCCATCGTGCGCTGTGCGTCTACTCGTTCGTGCATCGCGGAACTCCGCAAAGACCCGGCCTGGTGTTCGGACTGGATCGCGGCGGCAACTGCCGCGGCATCGCTTACCAAGTGGCCCCTGCCCGGCGCTCGAAAACAATCGACTACCTGCGCGCCCGCGAACAGGTAACCCGGGTCTATCGTGAGGCTTGGCGGCGGGTTTGGCTCGACGACGACCCGCAGGAAAGCGTGCATGCGCTCTGTTATGTCGTCGATCGGGGACATGGCCAATACGCTGGACGGCTGAGCCTCACGGAACAACTGCACTACGCGCGACAGGGTCATGGCCGGTCGGGCCCCTGCCGCGACTACGTGCTCGCCACCGTGAAGGAGATGCAGAGGCTCGGTATCCGCGATACCGATCTGCAAACATTGGCCGCGCAGCTCAAAGGCAGCCATGGCTCGACGATCCCCTTGAACCGATCCGGCTGAAACTCCCGGATTGGCCGCCGGATCAGCCTTTCATTTTGGCGCGGCCTTCCGCAATCAGGCGTGCCGTTGCACTTTCAATGTCATTCTGCACCCGTTCGAAAAACTCATCCTTGCCGAGTCCCGGCGGAATCGGATCGAGAATTTCCGCCACCACCGTTCCGGGAAAGCGCAGCAACGACCGGCGCGGCCAGAACAGACCGGAGTTGAGTGCAATGGGAAGACAAGGTACGCCCTCTGCTGCATAGAGATGAGCGACGCCGATCTTGTAGCGAGGCTCGGCTCCGGCCGGCCGGCGCGTACCTTCAGGAAAAATGATGAGCTGACGATTGTCCGCAAGTTCGGTGCGGGCGCGCTCGATCATGTCGAGGAGGGCCTGCGAGCCGCCGCCGCGATGGACCGGCACCATACGACCCTTGATGGTCAGCCAGCCGAATATTGGAATCCATTGCAGCTCGCGCTTGAGAATGAACACCGGATTTTCGAGCAGCGGGAGCAGCGCAAACGTTTCCCACGCCGACTGATGCTTGGAGGCGACGATTAGCGGTCCTTTCGGGATCTTGTCGCGACCGCGAACTTCGCAGTCAATGCCGGCGACCGCACGGAGCAACACCAGATTGATTCGGCCCCACGATTTGGCCACCCCGACAATGGCTCGATAGGGCATGAAGAAGGTCGGCAGGCCGGCAACCAGATGGATGATCGTGTTCAGGTAGAACAGAACGTTGAAGGCTATCGATCGGAACAGAATGGCCACTGGCGTCGCCCCTCTATATCGCGCCGTCAGGATCGAGGCGCATCCGCAGGAGCGCAAACAGATATTTCAGATACTCTCCAAGCAGCAGGCGCGCGGTGTCGGTATTCGACCACCATGGCTCGGCCTTGTATTTTTCTGAAATCACCGGATAGGCAATCAAGGTGACGTCAGGGAGCTGATGGGCGAGCTCGGCCATGGCGCGAGGCATGTGCCAATTGGATGTCACGACGATCAAGGAATTGAAATTATGCCCGCGCGCCCAGCGCTTGGTCTCAAGCGCATTGCCGAACGTATTGAGAGCCGAGCGGTCGAGGTCAATACAGCAAGTGAAATACTTGGAATAGAGCGGCGTAATTCGCGCGATTTCGCGCGAGCTGGTCGCGCGATGAACGCCGGTAATCAGGAGCCGCTTGCCGCGCTCGGTCGCCAGCAATTCAATCGCATCGGGTATGCGAGCGGCGGCGCCGGTCAGGGCCACAATGCCATCCGCCTTCGTATCAAGCGTGACCTCCTCGTTCGCGATGCTCGCGATAAACCAGATGAACCCACCCGCGAGCAGTATCAGTCCCGTGGCCCCGGCGGCCATGGTCAGAAACCCGATCCAGCGAGCAAACCCGCCAAACATGTCAGTCGATCATTTCAAGCGTGTTGTTTACGGTATGCCTCGACGTCAAGGCAGTCACCCCTGCAATAAGTGCGACCTGAGCGAGCACGGCGGCGTATCCGATAATGCCAATCGAGAATGAACCGAAAAGAGCCGACGCCTGGTCTCCGCCCGCTGTGCCGGCAAACCACCGGCTGAGCACGCTGGCGAGCGCAAACAGAACAATGGCAGCGCCGCCGCCGATTGCCCCTCCCTGCAGGCCAAGGATCAGAAAGTGGTGCTGAAAGTGCCGGGCGATAAATCCGTTTTTAGCACCGACAAAATGCAGGACCTCTATGACTGCCTTGTTCGTCGCCATGGCGCCGCGCGTGGCAAAAGTGACCGACAACATTGTCGCGGCGAACATCAAAACCAAAATGCAGATGCCCAAGGCGACCGCCGTGCCGGCCATCGTGCGCATGCGACCGATCCAGCCGCGATGATCATCGAGCATGGCACCCGGCACTTGCTCGGCCAGCAGACGCCTTAACTGCGCAATATCGGGCGTGGCGTCCGGCGCGATCTTGACCACGATCAGGCGCGGTACAGGCAGTTCGTCGAGGGAGAGCCCACTTCCGAGCCACGGCTCGAGCAGCTTGATTGAGTCCTCTTTTGAATAGGACTGCACGTCGACAATGCCGGCAAATGCGCGCGCAACGGAGGCTGCCTTGTCGGCCGTGGCGTCAAGATCGCGACCGGGTGCTGGAAGAACCTGGATGGTTACTTCCCGCGAAATATCGGACTGCCATTCGCCTGCGGCTTTGCTTACAAGCACGGCCGCACCGGTGGTCAACGACACAAGGAAGGTCATGATTGCAACAACCGCAACGAGTGCTCGACCGGAAATCGAATTGCGCGGCACCAGCGCCGTTTCGAAGCGCGGCAGCAGAGGTTCCACCGACTCGCGTATCGGCGCACCGAATCGGCCTATGCCGCTGTCCGTCATCGGAATTCCTCAGTCATAAATATGCAGCCGGCCGTCGTGCAAGACCAGCCGGCGCGCATCGTATTGATCCATGAGCGCGATGTCGTGGGTTGCAATGACCACCGACGTACCCGACTTGTTGAGTTCGATGAAGAGCCGCAGGAGTCGCTGCGCCAAAGTCGGATCGACGTTCCCGGTCGGTTCATCGGCAAGCAGCAATTGCGGCCGCGCGATGACCGCGCGCGCGATCGCTGCGCGTTGTTTTTCGCCGCCCGATAACACGGGCGGCAGAGCCCACATTCGCTCACCAAGCCCGACCCAGTTAAGAAGCTCGATCACTTCATCGCGGTAACTATCTTCCGGACGGCCCATCACGCGCAATGGCAGCGCGACATTCTCGTATGTCGTCATGTGGTCGAGCAGACGGAAATCCTGAAATACGATGCCTATACGACGGCGCAATGTCGCGACGGCGTCGCGTGACAGAGTCGCCACGTCATGACCAAACTGGGTGATCAAACCTCGCGTCGGCCTCAGCGACAGAAATAGCAGCCGCAGCAGCGAGGTCTTGCCGGCGCCGGAAGGGCCGGTGAGGAATTGAAACGAATGGGGGTCGATACGGAACGTGAGGTCGCGCAGGACCTCCGGCCCAAGCCCATAGCGTAAGCCCACATTCTCGAATCGGACCACCCAACCCCTCTCCGATAAATCTTCCAGTATTGCCCGCCGAATCAGGTGCCCCAGGCGAGACGGCCACGGCGTGCAGGTAGCCCCCTGCCCGCAGTCCGGAACTGCGCTTTTTACAGGATTATGACGACGTCACCATAGCAGCGGGGCCGGAAGTCACCAGTTTGTCCCATAAAGCGCGGGTTACCATGGTTTCCGATCCATTAACGGACGGCTGGTACGTTGGGACCTCCAATACACGTACCTATCCTATGCTGATTGTCTGTCCGAACTGCTCAACATCATACACGATCGAACCGGGCTCCCTGGGCTCGGCCGGTCGTACCGTCCGTTGCGCGCGCTGCAAGACGACCTGGTTCGCAGACACTTCGCCTGCCGAAATGACCGCCCTGGCGGACGGCGCGATTGACGAGTCCGATGCGCACGAATCACCGGGCGTCATTCGACCGGATCGAGGACCCGATCACGCTGGGAGCGACATGGAGCCCGCCCAGGAAAGCGCGGTCGTTCCTGATGAGCCAACGCCGGAACCCGCGGAGAACCCGGCACCAATGCCGGCCGCTATTGCCGACGCACCATCCCTGGTGCCGGGGATCGAACCGGCGTCCTCCGATCTCGCTGCGGGATCGGAGTCCGACGAAATCGAAAATTTCACCGCGCGCCGCAAACGGCTGCAGGCCCGGCGAAGGCAAGTCCGGCGCTCGTCGCGCTGGACGGCGCTCATCCTTGTGTTGTTCGCCTTCAATGTCGCGCTGATTGGAGCGCGCAGCGAGGTCGTGCGCTTTTTCCCGCAAACGGCTTCATTGTTCTCCGCCGTCGGGTTGCCGGTGAATTTGCGCAATTTGAAATTCGAAAATATGCGGATTTCGAAGGAAGCGCAGGAGGGCCTGTCCTCTCTTGTCATTGAGGGCACGATCGTCAGCGTCGCCAATAAGCCAACAGAGGTCCCGCGCCTCCGGTTTGCCGCGCGGGATGACGCCGGACAGGAAGTTTACGCCTGGACTGCACTGCCGGGCCGCAGCATCCTCAGCCCTGGCGAGAAGCTGGATTTCCGCAGCCGCTTTGTCTCACCGCCGGAAAATGCCGTCGATGTGATGGTCCGCTTTTCGAACGCACAGGATACAGCGCCCGGAGCGAAGTAAGGCAATGGCGAGAATTCTCATTGCCGAGGACGATGACACTCTCCGGGCCTTTGTCGTGCGCGCGCTTGACGGCGATGGCCACGACCTCACCGAAGCCGTGGATGGCGCCACCGCCCTCGCCGCGCTTCATTCATTCAACGGCGAATTCGATTTGCTTCTCAGCGACGTAAAGATGCCGGGGATGGATGGCATCGAACTCGCGCTCGCGACGGGCCGGCGACACCCGGACATCGCAATTATGTTGATGACTGGCTACGCGGAACAGCGCGAACGCGCGTGTGGCCTCGATGCGCTCGTGCACGATGTGATCAGCAAGCCGTTTTCTGTCGATCAAATCACCCGCGTGGTGCGCGAAGCACTGGTTCAGCGCAACTAGCCCGCAACTCCGGATCAGAAATCCTTGAGCAGACGCTCGATGTAGTCGAGCTCAAGCTGCGGACGGAAACTTTCGCCGAAGCGCTTGCGCAGCTCCTCGAGAATGCGGCGTGCCCGCTGAGCGTCAATCTCGCCGGGCACTTTGACGGTAAGATCGTCGCCATAGTCGCGGCCGCGCATTGGCCGGCCGAGCGGATCGGTATCCTGCTGGGCACGAGACTGACCGCGACCGGGCCTGCCGTTCGGGCCTGGCCCCGCGCCCTGCTGCTGCATGGACTGCGCCAGTCCCTGGGCACCCTTGCGCATGGCGTCCAGCGCTCGACCCTGGCTGTCGACGGCGCTGTCGGCATCTCCTTCGCCGAGCTGGCCCTCGGCCTGACCCATGGCCTCCCCGGCGTCGCCGAGCTGGCCCATTTCGTTGCCTTCGCCTTGCTGTCCCTGTTGACCCTGTTGGCCTTGTTGTTGCCCGAGCCCCCGCTGCCGCAGCTGCTCGAGGAGCTTGTTGAGGCGGTCGCGCAGGCCCTGCTGGTCCTGGCGCAAATCGCCCATCTGGCGGTCGCCCTGCTTGGGCTGGCCCCGCTGGCGATCACGCCGCATGTCCTGACCCTCCCGGAAGGTCTTGTCGCGCAACTGCTGTTGCTTGCGGATCATGTCGCCCAATTCGTCCAATGCAGACATCATATCGTCGTCGCCGTCCTCACCGCCCGAGGCGCCCGGCCGCGCCATCTGCAGGTTCTCCAGCATGGACTGCAATTCCTCGAGCAGCCGGCGCGCGGCATCCTTGTTGCCGGAGCGCGCCAGATTTTCCAGCCTGTCGAGCATGCTCTTGAGGTCCTGCTGGCTCAGCGTGCGATTGTTACGATCGAGCGGCCGTGAAAGTTGCTGCGGATTCTTGCGCATCTCCTCGGCAAGAGCTTGCAGGAACTTGTCCATGGCCGCACGCAACTGATCCATCAGCTTCTTGATTTCTTCGTCGCTCGCGCCGCGTTCGAGCGCCTGACGCAGCGCCTCTTGCGCCTGACGCAAGGCCTGTTCGGCCTGCGAGACGTTTCCGTCTTCGAGCTGTACGGCCATGTCCCACAGCCGGGCCACCACTTCGCGCAAAGCGTCGTCGTTTTTCGCGTTCTCAAGATCGAAATAGATCGAACGCAAGCCGAGATAGGTGCCGGATTCCTGTGTGAAGCGCTCCGGCGCGATGGTGAGCGCGTCAAGCGCGGTAAGCACCAGCGGTTTTGTTTCCGCGTCGAGCGCCAGGATACGCCGTTGCTCGATGAGCGCGCGAGCCAGGGGCTTTACGAAAATCCGCTGCGGCAGCGTGAGCTCCTGCGGCTGACTGCGGCCCTCATTGCCGGCCTCATCTCGCGCCGTCAGCGTCATGATCGCTTCGGCACCGGCCCACGGATGCTCGGTAAGGTCATGTGTCGTTTGCGCCGTACCAGAGCGGGTGCGGGCCTGCGGCAATGCGAGTGCGTAGTCAGGCGCGGTGAACAGCGAACGACGGGGTGCCTCGGGCGAGGGCGCGTCCTTGAGCGCGAAGGTCGCCTTCGCTTCTACAACGCCGTAGTCATCATCCATCCTGTAATCGAGACGCAACGCACCGCGGGCCTGCCGCTCCGGATCCTTGAGCAATTCGATATTTGGCGCGCGGTCGGGAATCGCCGTGAAATTCCAGACCAGATCGCTCCCAAACACACCATGCACCGCGACAGAGCCATCGCCCTTGATGAGTAATCTTTTTTCCTCGGTTCCAGCCGGAATGGCTGCGCGGGTTTCGGCCGGCGCATCCTCGATGCCGCCGTGGCGGACGATTTCAAAACGCACCTTGCCTGTCGCACGGACTACCAATTGGCTGCCAACAGGCACGGCTACCGGCGGCGCTGCCTGCGCGGTCTCCCCGGGGCGCAGGCCCGCGAGCATCACCGGAGGCCGGCCTGTATAGACCGGCGGCGTGACCCAGGCGTCGATGCGGAAATTCGCCGGGGCAACGACGCCGTGCCAGTCGAAGGCAGCAGCGACGCGTTTCAGCCGCTCGCCGCCGGCGGCAAAAAAACTGGCCACGACAAGAATGACGACCAGAGCGCGGAATGCCATCGGGTCGCGCAACGATAGCCGCGGCGCCGGCCAACCCGCTTTGAGTTTGCGCGCTGACAAAAGAGCGCGCTCGACATGGGCCTGCCAGAGCGCCTGCGCCACGGGGTCTTGATTATTGGCGGCGAGACGATCCGCGGCCGTGGTTGCCGGACGGTGCGTTTCACCGGTGCTGCGATCAAGCCGGCGCAGACCATCGTAGATGCTCGGCAGCCGCAAAATAAGCAACGGCAATGCCGCTGCTGCGATGGCGATCAGGAATATGAAAAGACCGATCGCACGCGCGAGTGGCGGCAGCACCAGCCATAGACCCGCCCAGGAGAAAGCGAGAAACAGACCGGCCACAGTAGCCAGCGCGGCGAGAGCAGGCCACAACCGTTCCCAGAATATGCTGCCGCGTGCACGGGCGAGCGCGCGCGCGAGCAGCGCCCTTGCCGGCTGCTCCCGATCGTGAGGCTGGTCGTTTACGCCGTCCAAAAGCCACTCCGTCGCTCGGGCTCAGGAGAATCTGTTGTCCATCAGGTTAACACGCACAGACCTACCCGGCCACGCGCGTATTTATGCACTCAAAGCCAGTTGGGCATGCGATCGAGCGCAATTAATTGGTCAACTTCAAGGCGCGGCCGCACCAGCGCCCATTCCGCGCCATTGACGAGGACCTCCGGAACCAGGGCCCGGGTATTGTAGGTGCCTGCCTGGACCGCCCCGTAAGCCCCCGCCGACATGACGGCGAGCAGTGCGCCACTTGCCGGTTCCACCAGATCGCGGTTGACGGCAAGGAAATCGCCGCTTTCGCAAACCGGGCCAACGACGTCGGCGCGGATGCGGGGGGCGGATGACGGCTGTTTTGCGACAGGCCAAATCTCGTGATGCGCGTCATACAACGTCGGTCGGATGAGATCGTTCATGGCGGCATCGACGACGACGAACGTCTTAGCCTCCCCGTG
>DASSIJ010000071.1:0-9560 GCA_035692045.1 Pseudolabrys sp.
GATCAGGCTCCGTGCCCGGGCGTCACGCGCATCCGCAGTACGGCCGCCGAATACGACCGCAACAACATGACGATTGGCCCGGCGGACCGAAGTGACGATGTTGAAACCGGAATCGTGAATGTAGCCAGTCTTGATGCCGTCGAGTCCGTCTACGGCGCCAAGCAAATGATTATGGTTCCGAATTGACTTGCCGCGGTATTCGAAAGTCCGGGTCGCGAAATACTGGTAGTAGTTCGGGAATCGATCCTGGATGGCGCGGCCAAGCATGGCCTGATCGCGCGCGGTCGTGATCTGCTGGTCGTCCGGTAGACCCGAAGCATTGCGATAGACGGTCTGGCTCATTCCCAGCGCCTGCGCCTTTGCGGTCATCATCCTGGCAAAACTGGCCTCATCGCCACCGACGGCTTCGGCCACGATGACAGCCACATCATTCGCCGACTTTGTAACGATGGCGCGGATCGCCGTTTCGACGCGGATCGATTCGCCGGGCTTGAGGCCCAGCTTCGATGGCGCTTGCACGGCTGCGTGCGCGGATACTGGCAGGTCGGTGGTGAGCTTGACCTTGCCTTGCTCGAGCCGCTCGAACAGCAAATAGAGGGTCATAATCTTGGTCAGCGAAGCCGGGTGGCGCGGGCTGTCGGCGTTGGTTGCCTGCATCACCGCGCCTGAATTGGCGTCCACCACAATCGAGGCATAAGACGGCTGGTAGCTTTCACCAGCGCTTGGCTTCGGCCGGTGCGACCGGCGGGCGCTTGCGGCGTCTGCGAAAGCAGCGACAGCAACGACGGCCGACAGGCCTACAGCGCCCCAGCGCAAGCCGCGATAGCCGAAACCTCCCCCACGCAACATTCGCTCTCCCGACCTCTTATTGCGGTGACGGACCCGTAAGCCGCCATCATGGCAGTTTTGTAGCGTCTCGGCGGTGCGACAATTTACGACCGTAGGAGACCGCGGTTTACAAATTCTTAAGGCAATCCCCTGGATTCTCTATGTTTTTTGCAACGCAATATTTTTCTTGACTTTATTGTGCACTGCACTATAAGGCCTTTCTAGATCCCGGCCAGACAGGCCGGCGCACATTTGGCACCGCATTGCGGGCCGGGAAGGGATGACATGGTCAAGAATTTCGACGACCTGCAACAGGTCGGTAAGGAAAACGTCGACGTCACGCTGAAAGCTATGGGCGCGCTATCGAAGGGCACCCAGGCGATCGCGGTTGAGGTCGCGGACTATTCGAAGAAGGCATTCGAGGACAGCACTGCCGCCATCGAGAAACTGTTTGGCGTGAAGTCGTTGGACAAGGCGATTGAGGTGCAGACCGAATACGCCAAGACCGCCTACGAGGGTTTTGTGGCCAAGGCCTCCAAGATCGGCGAACTGTATGCCGATCTCGCGAAGGAAACCTACAAGCCGTTCGAAGTCCTGATGGCGAAGGCGAAGTAAGTCGCGTCGCGTAGGTTCGAGTGAGTTGGTACTGGTTGCTTAGTGTCGCGTGAGTGTTTTGAAATGCAAAGCCCGGCTCAATCGAGCCGGGCTTTTTGTTTGGCTTGCGCTATCCGGCGCTGCGCTTATTGAGCAACGCGCAACTTGGTCAGATTGGTACCAATCTTGTTGAACGTGGCGGTCATCTGGTCAGCCGACGTCAACAGGTAGAACTTGTCCGAGGTGCTCGCGCAGTTTTGCAGCAGGGTCGACGTTGGATCGCCCCCGGTGTTGACCTGGATCGTGTACACGTCAACGTGTGCGGTCCTGAGGTTGTCACACGTGATCGCCTCGCGGGCATCGATCGTAGCCTGATCGTTGGTCCAGCGGTTCTGTGTGTTCAGGCCATCGGTCAAGAGAATGACGACGTCTGTATAGATGTACAGCGGATCCTTGGGCGGCGGCGTCGGGAAAGGCCCGCCACCGACCAGCGAGGTCCAGCCAAGCTGCAAGCCGATCGCCTGGTTGGTGTTGCCGGCCGGCGACATGGCATTGACCAGCGAGTTCATGCCCGCCCAGTCATTGCTCAATGGCTTTACTGCCTGCGGGCAGGAGCCATACTGGTCGGCCGGGTAGAGCGAGGACCACCGGGGTGTGACCGGGTCCGGCGCGTCCGCGTTGGTATCGTAGTTATACGTTAGGTCGGGCCCGCTTTGAGCAACGCCTCCCACCAGCAGACTGCTCGGGGAGTCGGGATAGCCACGATCCATCACGCATCCGGTCCAGGTGTTGTGGTTATTCGGCGTCCACGTGAATGCCGTCCAGGTGTTGGGCGTAAACGTGGCGGGCGTCCAAGCTCCGGCCGTCCAGGTGAAGGGCGTCGACGTCCAGACCCCGGCCACCCAGCTGCCGCCGTGGCTTCCACATTGACTTTGGCTCCAGGTGCCTACGGAGCAGTGATGGGCGCTTTGGCAGCTACTTTGTGACGTCTTGCCGGAAATATTGCAGGTTCCCGCGTTCACGCAGTTACTTTGCGTCGTGTAGTTTGTGTTGCTGCACGTTCCCGCAGACGTGCAGCCGCTCTGCGTGGTCTGGCCCGTGACGGTGCAGGTTCCGTTTTGGTTGCACGTGTTCAGCGAGGTATTTCCGCCGACGCTGCAAGCGCCATGCGACGTGCAGCTGCTCTGCGATGTGAAGCTGTTATTGGGGCTGCAGGTGCCTTTAGCAACACACGTGTTCCGAGGTTTGGCGTTGTTATTGTTGTTGCTGGTGTCCTTGCACTGACCGTAGTTCGCATCCCAGGAGGTGTTATCGGAGGCCGTCGGATCTTGCGCATTAGCTCCCGTCGTGGTGCCCCAGTAGATCCAGTCGGCACTGTAGTTTGCGGCCCCGACGTTCACGTCCTTGACGAACGGAACGATCGAGACATAGATGTCGTCCGGGGTGTTCACAGCGCTCTGGAGCTGAGTGAGCAGGCCTTGGGTCGCTGTCTTCAACGCGCCCATCTTGCCGTCGTCAGCCATCGACCCGGTGTTGTCGAGCACAAGCGCGACGCGCAGCCGGTTTGTGCCCCACTTGGATGTGGATGAAGCGATGAGGTTGAAGTTGTCAAAGCCGAGAATTTTCGTGAAGTCCGCGGGCAGTTGTGCCGTCGCGCCGACCACGATCTTGGATCCGCCCTCCGTGGTATAGCTCACGGTGACCTGGATGTCCTTGGCTTCCGATTTTGTGAACAGCGCGGTGAAATATTTCAGCGCGTTGGTCTTCAACTGATCTTCCGTATCAAAAACAGCTTCCTTCGACAGCATCAGTGCTGTGGAATCGAGCGCCGTCTGCATCGCCGCCTTCACCGAATTGGCGCGGCTGTAGTCAACCGCGGCTCCGACGAAGCCGATAATAGGCAGAGTGGCGAGGGCAAAAGTGATGGCGACATTGCCGCCGCGAGCAGTTCGAAACCCGGCCAGCGTGCGGCAAAACTTCTTCCAGACGACGTTCATGACGACCCACCAAGAGATGGTTGAACCCGGCTGCGGTGATAAGGCTCGGTGCTAAAAGGCCGGTATATAAAGAGGGGCTGAATTCCGAAGTGCCGGTAACACTTGGGGATGTCGATTTGGCTTTGTTGCCGCGTTTTCAATGCCTTCGATAGTAAACGCCGTTTTCCGCAGATCGTGCAAATGCCGGACATTCTTATGAGGCGTCCTTAACACACGGTTGGTGCGATGCTGGAAAAGCGACAACAGAAAGCTGCCGCGGCGTCGGATGTCCGTAATTGGTCGGGACATCCGTTACGCCGCGGCTATGCCTTCACATCGCCAGGCGCAGCTTGGAGAGCGAAGTGCCAATCTGGCCGAAAGTTGCGACGATCTGCCCGGCCGACGTGAGCAAGAAGAATTTGCCCGGGTCGCTGGCGCAGTTCTGCAACAGCGTCGAGGTCGCATCGCCACCGGTGTTGACCTGTACCGTGTAGACGGTGAGGCCTGCGGCCTTGATGTTATCGCAGGTCTTCTGTTGTCGCGTGTTGATCGAGGACTGGCTCGTATACCAGCGGTCCTGTGTATTGAGACCGTCAGTCAGCAGGATAATGACCGTCTGGTATTTGTAGTCCGGATCGACCGGCGGCACAGTGAAGGGGGTGGCCGTCAACGTTTGCCAGCCCACCTGCAATCCGATCGCCTGGTTCGTGTTGCCAACCGGCGTCATGGTGTCGATTTTGGCGTTCAGGGCAGTCCAGTCGTTGGTCAGTCCAACCAGCGAGGCCGAACAGGACGAATATTGTTCGGTGGGATATTGCGTGCTGCCCACGGCCGCAGCATCATTCGTCGTGTCGAAGTTCTGGTCGCGGTCGGTGACGCAACCGTTCCAGGTGTTATGGGCGGCAGGCGTCCAAACCTTACTGTGTGAGTGGCAGCTCGTCCGGTTCGAATACCTTGTGCTGCTGCAACTTCCGTTATCTTCTTCCCACAGATCCCAACGCAGCCAGCTTTGAGCGTAGTTAGCAGAGCCGAAGTTCACATCCTTGCTGAACGGGACAATCGACACGTAGACATCTTCTGGATGGACCGCGGCCTGCTGGAGCTGGGTCAGCAGGTTATGGGACGCCGTCTTGAGTGCGTCCATCTTGCCATCACTCGCCATAGATCCGGTGTTGTCGAGCACCAGCGCTACGCGCAGACGCGTGTTGCCCCAGCTCGAAACCGACACCGATTTGATATCGACGTGATCGATGCCGATAACGCCGAGGAAATTCGTATGGACCACGGCGGTGCCGTTCAGCGTCAACTTCGATCCGCCGGCTGAGGTGTAAAGCGGGGTAACATTGACGTCGGTGACTTCAGACCGGCTGAAAAGTGAATTGAACGTCTTGGTGGCTTCGGTCTGGAGCGCCTCTTTCGTTTCTGTTGCGGCATCCTTTGAAAGCATCAGAGCGGTCGCGTCCAGGGAAACCTGGAACGCAGTGCGGGCGGCATTGACCCGCGAGTAATCGACGGCCATTCCAACCGCGGCCATGACAGGGACAGCGACGACGGCCATGAGGGGGGCTACACCGCCCCGGGCGTTTGTCAGAAAACGGGCTAACATGCGGCTCACCCAATGTTGTGGAAACGACGACCTACCAAGCAGAAGTTCCTCCATATGGGGGTACCCCCCTTGAAAAAGCGTGAGAGCTGCAGCGCGAATTAGGGGGAAACTCGCTTCAAATTTGCCCGGAAACGGGTTGCGGTCGCTTAAGCAATGGTTATCTGCGTTTAGGGCGCAAAATCCCGGACGTTTTGCTCGTTGTCCCGGAACGGGGCACGCTTAAGCGAATTGCCGACTTGGAATAGCTGCGCCCGGGTCTCTATGATGCCCAAGGTGCAACATCCGGGAATCTACCGTTTCGGCCTCACAATGACGCCCCTGTTCAACAAGAACCGTCCGACACGCATGGCGTTGCCTCGCGCTGATGCGCCACGCATGGCCGATGACGAACGTAAACGTCGGAATGAGCAGGGCGGTCCTAGTACGGCAGTTATTACCAAGACCAAGCCGCAGACAAAGCGGCCAAATATGTATCGCGTACTCATTCTCAACGATGACTACACACCGATGGAATTCGTTGTGCATGTGCTTGAGCGGTTCTTCGGCAAGGATCATGAAGCCGCCACAAGAATTATGTTGCATGTGCATCACCACGGGATTGGTGAATGTGGCGTCTTTACGTACGAGGTAGCTGAGACCAAGGTGACGCAGGTCATGGACTTTGCGCGCAAACATCAGCATCCTTTGCAATGCGTCATGGAAAAGAAGTGAGTCGGGGGCGTGCAATACAAATGAACTGGAAAGCTTGATGCCAACTTTCTCGCGCAGCCTCGAACAATCGCTCCACCGTGCGCTTGCGATTGCCAACGAGCGGCACCACGAATATGCGACGCTTGAACATTTGCTGCTGGCCCTGATCGATGATCAGGATGCCTCCGCGGTGATGCGTGCCTGCAATGTCGATCTGGACAAGCTGCGTCGCAGTCTCACTGCCTATCTTGAATCAGAACTGGAAAATCTGATTACCGACGGCGCGGAAGATTCCAAGCCGACGGCCGGATTTCAACGTGTGATCCAGCGCGCAGTCATCCACGTGCAATCGTCAGGGCGTGAGGAAGTGACCGGCGCCAATGTTCTGGTGGCAATCTTCGCGGAACGCGAAAGCCATGCCGCTTATTTCCTGCAAGAGCAGGATATGACGCGTTACGACGCCGTCAACTACATCAGCCATGGCATTGCCAAGCGGCCTGGCCTGTCGGAATCACGTCCCGTGCGCGGCGTTGAAGAGGAAGCCGAGACCAAAGGCGGGGACGAGCCCAAGAAAAAAGGCGACGCACTCGAGGCATATTGCGTCAATCTCAACAAGAAGGCCAAGGATGGCAAGATTGACCCGCTGATCGGCCGCGACCCCGAGATCAATCGTACGATCCAGGTGCTTTGCCGGAGGCAAAAGAACAATCCGTTGTTCGTCGGCGATGCTGGCGTCGGCAAGACCGCAATCGCGGAAGGTCTGGCCCGCAGGATCGTGCACGGCGAAGTTCCCGACGTTCTCAAGGGCGCAACGGTATTTGCGCTCGATATGGGCACGCTGCTCGCAGGCACACGGTATCGCGGCGATTTTGAAGAGCGCCTCAAGCAAGTCATCAAGGAAATCGAGGCTTACCCCGGCGCGATCATGTTCATCGACGAGATCCACACGGTGATCGGCGCTGGCGCAACCTCCGGCGGCGCGATGGATGCGTCCAATCTGCTAAAGCCTGCACTTGCGTCAGGCACGATCCGCTGCATCGGTTCGACGACATACAAGGAATACCGGCAGTATTTCGAGAAGGACCGCGCGTTGGTGCGTCGATTCCAGAAGATCGATGTCAATGAACCGTCGGTAGCGGACGCGATTGAAATCCTGAAAGGTCTGAAGCCGTATTTCGAGGAATACCACAAACTCAAATACACGAATGAGGCGATCAAGGCCGCCGTCGAACTGTCTTCGCGCTACATTCACGATCGCAAGCTGCCCGACAAGGCTATCGATGTGATCGACGAATCCGGTGCGGCGCAGATGCTGCTCCCGGAAAGCCGTCGCAAGAAGACCATCGGCCTGAAGGAAATCGAGACAACCATCTCGACGATGGCGCGCATACCGCCGAAGACCGTCTCCAAAGACGACGCCGCGGTCCTTCAGCACCTCGAGAACACGCTGAAGACGGTGGTCTATGGCCAGGACAAGGCGATCGAGTCGCTCTCGGCATCGATCAAGCTCGCGCGCGCCGGTTTGCGTGAGCCGGAAAAGCCCATTGGCTGCTACCTGTTTTCCGGCCCGACCGGCGTCGGCAAGACGGAAGTGGCAAAGCAACTTGCCGCCTCGCTCGGCGTTGAGCTCATTCGCTTTGATATGTCGGAATACATGGAGCGGCATACGGTGTCGCGCCTGATCGGCGCGCCTCCCGGCTATGTCGGATTCGACCAGGGCGGTCTGCTGACCGACGGCGTTGATCAGCATCCGCATTGCGTGCTGCTTCTCGACGAAATCGAGAAGGCACATCCGGATCTGTTCAACGTGCTCCTGCAAGTCATGGATCACGGCAAGCTCACCGACCACAATGGCAAGCAAGTCGATTTCCGCAATGTCATCCTGATTATGACAACGAACGCGGGCGCCTCCGACCTTGCCAAAAATGCTTACGGCTTTACGCGCACCAAGCGCGAGGGCGACGACCTGGAAGCCATCAACAAGATGTTCGCGCCGGAATTCCGTAACCGGCTCGACGCGACCATTACTTTCGCGCACCTCTCGCAGGAGGTTATCGCCAAAGTGGTCGAGAAGTTCGTGCTCCAGCTCGAGGCACAACTTGGCGACCGCAACGTTACGATTGAGCTTTCGGACGAGGCAAGCCGGTGGCTTATTGCCAATGGCTACGATGAATTGATGGGCGCGCGGCCAATGGCGCGGGTGATTCAAGAGCACATCAAGAAGCCGCTCGCCGACGAAGTGCTGTTTGGCCACTTGAAGGCGGGTGGGCATGTGCGCGTGGTCGTCGACAAGGACGAGGAGGGCCGGGATAAGCTCGGCTTCCAGTTCCTCGAAGGACCGGTCACACCAAAGCCGGAGAAGTTGCCGGCGGTTCGCCCGAAAGCAAAGCGCCGCTCATCGCCGCGGCCCAAGCCCAAGCGCGGCTCGGTCCCGAAAGTGCCCCTGGCGAAGGTCTAGCTTTCCGACAAACGTTTGCGAGGCCGGGCTCTGTGCCCGGCCTTCGCATTTTCGCGGGCGCCGTATGCACATGCGCCGGGCGCGGGCTGTTGCGAAGGCGAGGGCGCCATGAGAGAGGTTGCGGACCAAGTCCGCTTCCAAGTCGGCTTCCATGTCCGCCTCCATGTCCGCCTCCACCAAGTTTCCATCCTCAGTGGCCGCGTACTTCGGCGGCGTGAAATCAGCTCTGTTGTCGGTTTTCTCTCTCGTGCTGATGGGCACCTATATCGGCCTGGGCGCGTTGGCTCATGACGTAGGCCTCCCATCGGTATGGCTCGCGCTTTCGACCATCCTCGTCTGGGCGGCACCCGCGCAGCTGATCATGATTTCAGCTCTTGGCACGGGTGGAACGCTGTTCGAGGTCGCGCTTGCCGTTACTTTGAGCGCAACAAGACTGTTCCCGATGGTGGTGGCCTTGCTGCCGTTGTTGCGCGGTCCGGGCACGCGTCTTCGCGACATGCTGCTACCGACACACTTTACGTCGATCAGTATGTGGGTGGAATCGTTGCGCCTGTTGCCGTCGGTAGCGCGAGAGCACCGCATTGCATTCTGCAACGGCCTTTCATCCGGATACATGGGCACGGCCGTAACATTTGGGTTTGTCGGCTACTATCTTGCGGCGGGTTTGCCGCCGCTGCTGGCCGGCGTACTGCTTTTTTTGACGCCGATGTCATTCTTTCTTTCGACCGTGCACAACGCCCGAATGATGGTCGACAAACTGGCGCTGGGCCTCGGCCTGGTCCTGGGCCCCTTGCTCGCATATTGGGGAGTGCAACTTGACTTGATGTGGACCGGCATCATCGGCGGGACTCTGGCCTACGGTGTTCATCGTGTGCGTGAGGCCACACAATGAAAGCAGCGGTCATCGAATGGGGTCCCTACCTCATACTCATTCTTGTCGGCTTCCTGCCGAATGAAGTGTGGCGGATTGTCGGATTGGCCACCGCGCGCGGTCTCAGTGAGGATTCCGAACTGGTCATATGGTCGCGCACGGTCGCGACCGCGCTCCTGGCCGGCGTGATCGCCAAGCTGATCCTGTTTTCGAGCGGTGAACTTGCCAACATACCGTTGCCGGTGCGCATTGGTGCGGCGGCGTGCGCGTTAGTTGGTTATCTGGGAATGAAGCGTTCGGTGTTTGCCGGCGTTGTCGCGGGCGAGATCGCGCTGTTGCTGGGCGGATTTTTCCTGCGCTAGCCGCTGAGTGCCGCTGCAAGCATTTTGGCATGTCCGGCCAGCACGTCCGGCTTTTCCTTTTCGCTGGCAGGGGGCTTCATGGTCACGCCGGTCTTGCGCGGGATAACGTGGAGGTGCAGGTGGAACACCACCTGGCCGCCGGCGCCCTCATTGAACTGCTGGATAGTGATGCCGT
>DASSIJ010000072.1:0-2685 GCA_035692045.1 Pseudolabrys sp.
GACCGCGACCGGAACCAATCTCGCCAGCGCGACCTTCAGCAACACAGCGGCGAGCGGCTGGCAGACGGTGAACCTGACGACACCTGTCACGATCGCCGCCAACACGACCTATGTCGCGTCGTACCACACGACCGGCGCCTATGTGGCGACCACCAACTTCTTCACCGCGGACGCGAATGACAGCTCCCGGCAATGGCTGGGCGGCGTAAAGCGGTCTCAGGAACGCGGCGGCTGCCGGCCAAGCTGGCCGGCGCCTTGCGCCACGTGAGCGCGGCCGGGCAGCCGCCTCTAGTCTAGTTTCTGTCGCGAAACACCTGCATTTGTGTCGAGGGCGCCAGTTCCTCAATAAAACCGGGGCAAACTAACAGTGGATGTCAGCATTCGCCAGGTGTTTTGACGCGAGTTTCGTCGCGATTTCATGAAGCGTCGGTAGACGGCGCAGTGGTTGCACTGAAGTACAGCGGGTAAGAGTTCCGCGACCAACGATGGACGTGAGGGGATATTGTCAGACGCCTTTTCGTCTGCGCGATGATCGGTCCGCCAACAGGGCTGCGATCTTCATGAGGTTGTTGGCGAGCACGGCGGCTGCAACCCATAGCTCAAAGCGCTCGCGACCTTCGGCGAGACAGCGCTTCATGCCGCGACCGCGGAACAACACCGAGATACGCCCCTCGATGCCCGCACGAAAGCGCTGGCCGTCCTTGAACTCCCGGCTCTTCTCATAGGCTTCGCGCTCGGGCGCTTTGGTGCCGCCCCGCTGTGGGATGCACACCACCTTGACGCCTTCCTGCTTGCACGACATCACGTTCTTCTCGCTGAAGAAGCCGCGATCCGATCCATATAATTTGGGGACGTCGCCGAAGGTCTGCCTGTGGCGTACCAGCGAGATAACCACATGCTGTTCGTCGATGGGATTTCCGTCCAGCACTTCATACTGCGTGATCAAGCCGCGCGCACTTTCGGCGAGGAAGACCTTGTGGCCGAACTCGATTGGCGATTGCACCTTGCCGCGCTTGATGAGGTCGGTATGGGGTTCGAAAATCGAATAGAGCTTCTCGACCGTTGGAACTTGCTCGCCGTTGAGCACTCGGCGGCGCGACTGATCAGTCACACGGGCGCCCAGAGCACAAAAGTGCTCGATCTCCTTGCGCGTCTCCGCGATCGCCAGATCGGTGATCATATCTTTGCCGCGCGCTTTGCGGGTCCGCCGGAGCGCCGTTCGCGCACTTTCGATGACCTCCTCGGCGATGCCAATGAGTTCGCGATATGTCGCGGTCTGCTGCTCCTGGCGCTGCCTCGTTGTCATTCGTTGGATCTCCTGCATCCGCCGCCGCGCCGATCGCGTCCGATCTCGGAACCCCTTGATACGCCGGCGCTCCAGCGCAGTGGCGAGGCGACCGATCAGGCGCGTGACGACGCGAACGACATCCCACAACAGCGTGTTGTCGGTCGGATGATGAATGTCGGTCTGCACCACCGTGGTATCGACACGCAGCTTTTGGCCGTCCTCCAGTCCGAGCTCGACCGCCGCCTGCACCACCAGATCATTGATCGCCTTGAGCGTCTCGGGCGTGAGCCGATTGAAGCCGCGGTGGAACGCATCGTGTCGAGGCACTGGCAGACAATAGAAGTCCGTGAACTGGCGCAGTGTGCATCCGTCGGCAATCCGCTCGCGTAATTCGCGATAGTTCCAGTTCTTGATGCGCATCAGAACCAGCGAGCGCAGGATCTGCTGCGGCGTCAGGCCGCTGCGACCCGTCTCGGCCTTCTTTAAGCCCCGCGTCAGATCGCAGCGGACCTGTTCGATGATGTCCTTCTGGTCGTCAAGAAAATCCGAAATCACCTGCAGCAACGGCTCAAGGCGCAAGCCCTGACGCACCAGCTCCCAATCGGCAAAACTGACCTGCCGCTCCGCTGTCCGAGACACCCTCAGTCCTCGTCGCTCTTCGCAGCTCCGGCGCGCGCTCGCTTCAGCGCCTTGATATATCGCGGCGCCGCTTGGTGCAGCAGATCCTGCAGAGCCCGCCCGTTGTCCAGGCTGCGCTGAACCTCCGCCACAAGCTCTTCCGGCACGTAGACCGCAACACGACGCCCGTTCGCGCGACCGTACAGGACAAAACTTCGATGCTGCTCGCCAGACAGGCACGCCCGGCAATTCTCACGGATGCACCGGCTACGCCGCAGGCTCAGCGAACCGAGAAGCGCAGGCCAAAGATTTGCCGATTCACTCCGCAGCCAGCGCGCGACTTCAGAAGGCGATTCCGAATCAACATGCTTCATATGAAGTATGTTGATGCTATGCACATGTACACCGCAAGAAAAATCGCACGGAAAACTAGCGTGAAAACCCTTAATTTAAAGGGCGAAATGTATTTCGCGACAGAAACTAGCTAGGTCGAGGGTTGCAGTAACGTCATCGGCGCACATGGTGGCACAGAGCTTCCAGGCCACGATAAAGCGCGAGAAGTCATCGAGCACGGTCGAGAGATAGTACCATCCCCAACCGGTGATCTTGAGGTATGTGAAGTCCGTCTGCCAGAGCTGGTTGATGGCTGTGGTCTTGTCCTTGAACTCGTCCGCCGCCTTGATCACCACGTAGGCCGGGCTGGTGATGAGATCATGCGCCTTCAGCAGCCGATAGACCGATGCCTCCGAGACAAAATATTTCCTCTCGTCGGTGAACCG
>DASSIJ010000073.1:0-2081 GCA_035692045.1 Pseudolabrys sp.
GGGCGTTCGACAGCGGCACGACCAGCTGCGGGCCGGCGATGTGCGCGATCTCGTCATCCACGTTCGCGGTACGAATTGAAAAATCCGGCGGCTCGGGCGCCAGATATTCGATGTCGTGCAGAAATCTTTCATACTCGGCGATGTCGAACGGCCGACCTCGCCGAGCGCGATGAAAGTCGTCGATGCGCGCCTGCAACGTGTCTCGCAGGTCGAGCAGCTTGCGATTACGGGGAGCGAAGCCGCGTATGATCGCACCAAGCCCGTCCCAGAAGCGTTCGACCGCGAGCCCCGTTTCGGGCAAAGCCTCGTCATTCATGAAATCATAAAGAGCTTTCGCAACGCTTAGTCCGCCTGCCTCGACGGTGTCCATGGAACGTTTCCGTACTTGCGCGGGCCTGCCTCCGGCCACCTCTGCGCGCCAACTATAGCCAATGAGGCGTCGATGTGGCGAGCGGCGGCGCTAAGCGCGGCCAAGCCGCCGCCCCACCACCGAGAGTGTGATGAAATCGCGCCGCCGCATGCCGATCATTGGCTTCCTCCCTCCCGCCGTGGCGGTGCCGCTGGGATAACATCCAGCCGACGATGGGCAGTCGGTTGCAGCACGCTCAACCTGCCCCAAGAGGGTCAGCAGCGCTTGGCTAGTGGCAACGCGTTGTAGCGCAGAACGGGCGAAACGTTGATCAGGCGGCGACACGCGCCACGAAAAGTTCGGCCGCCGGCTGGCCGGGAGGGTGAAGGCAGATCGTTGCTCGAGATGGTAAAGGTCACCTCGGCGTAATAAGTCGCGTGCGACGAGACGTTTGCTGTCGGCGAGCAACTGCTTCAACGGAACGGCCATTACCGGGCCTCACCATACTGGCTGCAAGACCCCACGGCTCGACACCGTGCGTCCCATAGACGCATAGGCAGGGATGGTTGATGTCGCGCCGTTCGTTCTGGCCGTCGCGGTTGGCATGTTCGGCGCCGAGTAGATGACGTACACTGTGCTGCTCCGGCAATATCCAATTTGGTCAGGATAAGTCGGTCAGCCACGGCTACCTGCTTTTGCGAAATCCCTTCGTTCGAGCGTGGCGATGCCATTCACGGCTATCGAACTTGTCGGTCTGTTCGTAGCCGCAGCAATCTGTGCAGCTGCGCAGGTGCGAACACGGCACCGTGCACAACATGCGTGCGGCCCTCGCGGCGGCCAACCGGCGCAGCCCGACCTTGGACAGGTTGGCAAGTGTCGTCTTTTGGGGCTTTAATGAGCTTCTTTAACGGAGGGTGACCATGAAAACCCGCTCGGCCATTTTTTGTCTTGGCATGGTTGCAAGCCTTGGCATGTTCGCTGTTGCGAATCCCGCCCACGCGCAAGATAAACTGATCAAGATCGGGGGACTCTTCCCCATGTCGGGCCCGGGCGCCTATTTTGGCGCCCAGGACAAGCAGGGAATTGAACTGGCGATCGAGCAGTTCAATAAGACCGGCGTCAATGGCTACAAGCTCGAGGTCAAATTCGAGGACTCGGCATGCAGCCCGCTGCCGGCGACGCAGGCCGCCAAGCGCCTGCTCGAACAGTACAAGCCGCTTGTGGTTGTCGGCGAGGAGTGCTCTGACGCTACCCTTGCGATCATGCCGGTTATGGAGCAGGCGAAGGTGCCGCTGCTCAATGCCGGCTCATCTTCGATCAAGATCACCGATCCGGGCAACCCGTGGACGTTCCGCATCATGCCGAACGAGGTGATGCAGGGCGTCGATATCGCTACTCATGCCTATAAGCGCCTCAACGCGCGCACGGCGGTGCTGCTTTACGAGAACACCAATGCCGGGATTGGCAATGCAAAAGTTTTCGGCGATACGTTCAAGGCGCTCGGCGGACAAATCCTGGCCGATATTGGCTTCGGCCGAGATGTGAACGATTTTACCTCGATCGCAACGCGCATCACGGGTCTCGGCAAGGTGGACGTCATTCCCACCTACACGCTCGAAGGCCAGGGCCTGCGCATCACGCAGGCACTGGCACAAGCTGGAGTGACAAAGGGTGGCGGCGGGCAATCGATCCAGCTCGGTACGATCTGGCTGCCGTTCGGTTTCGAGCAGAA
>DASSIJ010000074.1:0-5266 GCA_035692045.1 Pseudolabrys sp.
GCGACGGCTGCATCGCCAGTTGCCGCTCGTCGCCTTGTCCGATCAACGACTCGGCGAACGCCTGTTCCCATTTGGCCGACATCGCGATCAGCGGCAAATAGCCACCCTGGCCGGTGTACTGGGCACAGAGTTGGCGCGACAATCGCGCGCGCACGTGTTCTGTGAGCGTCGCCGGATTCCGCGAACCGGCAATTCCATCGGCAATGCCTTCGAGGATGGTCGCGAGATCGCGGATCGAGACGCGCTCGGCCAGCAGGATCTGCAAGACGCGCTGAATGCCTGAGACGGTGATGAGGTTCGGGACCAAGTCCTTGACCAGGTCGGCCTGCTCCTTTGGCAATTCCTTGAGGAGCTTCTGCACCTCGCCATAGGAAAGCAGCTCCGCCATGTTGCTCTTGAGCAGTTCGGTCAAATGTGTGGAGAGCACGGTGGCGGCGTCGACCACCGTGTACCCTTTCATGGATGCTTCTTCCTTGAGCGCGCCGTCGACCCACGTCGCGGGCAATCCAAACGTCGGCTCGGTGGTGTGGGTACCGGGCAGCTTCACCTGGCCGCCGGCTGGATCCATGACCATGTACTGACCCGACCAGACCTTGCCGCTGCCGGCCTCCACTTCCTTGATCTTGATCACGTAGGCATTGGCATCGAGTTGCACGTTGTCGAGAATGCGGACGGCGGGCATGACAAAGCCCATTTCGACCGCAAGCGAACGCCGCAGCGCCTTGATCTGTTCGGTCAGGCGGTCAGTTCCGTCGGGTGCGTTGACGAGCGGCAGCAACGCATAACCCAGCTCGACCTTGAGGTCGTCGATTTTGAGTGCGGTGGCGATCGGTTCGTCCGCGGCGTTGGCCGTTGTCGTGGCTTCGGTTTTTTTGGCGTCCGAGGCGGCCGTGAGTTTTGCGCGCTTGTCGATGATGAACGCGAGCGCTGCGGCGCCGCTACCGAGCGCCATGAACGGGATTATCGGAATGCCAGGCAGCAGCGACATCACCAGCATGACCGCGCCTGACATGCCCAGTGCCTTGGGATAGCCGGAAAGTTGCTTGAGCAGCGCCTTGTCGGCCGCGCCCGTAACGCCGGCTTTTGATACCAGCAAGCCGGCGGCGGTGGAAACGATGAGCGCCGGTACCTGGGTTACCAGGCCGTCGCCGACGGTGAGGATCGTGTAAGAATGCGCCGCGTCGGCGAACGACAGGCCTTGCTGGGCAATACCAATGATCATGCCGCCGATGACGTTGATGAAAACGACCAACAGGCCGGCGATGGCATCGCCGCGTACAAACTTCGAGGCGCCGTCCATGGCGCCGAAGAAACCGCCTTCGTCCTCCAGCACCTGGCGGCGGCGACGCGCTTCTTTCTCATCAATGAGACCGGCAGACAGATCGGCATCAATTGCCATTTGCTTTCCCGGCATAGCGTCCAAGTGGAAGCGGGCAGCTACTTCCGCGATGCGGCCGGAACCCTTGGTGATGACCACAAAGTTCACGATCACCAGGATCGCGAACACGATAATCCCGATCACGAAATTGCCGCTCATCACGAAATTGCCGAAGGCCTCGATGACGTGTCCGGCGGCGTCGGTGCCCTCATGGCCGTGTGCAAGGATCAACCGCGTTGAAGCGAGGTTGAGCGCCAGCCGAAGCATTGTCGCAATCAGCAGCACGGTTGGAAACGACGAGAATTCCAGCGGCGTGTGGATGAACAGCGCCGTCATCAGGATCAGCACCGAGATGATGATCGAAATCGCCAGCGCCAGATCGAGCAGCAACGGCGGTAGAGGCAGGATCAGCACCACCAGGATGGTGAGCACGCCAATTGCGAGCGCGAGGTCGCCGCGCTTGAAGAAGGCGCCGATGTCGCCGAGGCCTGGTAGCTTGATGCCGCTGACGCCGGTCGTCGGGGCGGCTGTGATATCGCTCATTGGCTCATGCGCTACCGCCATTCCCCGGGCGGTGCGGACGCGAAGACAATACAAAGGTCATCAAACCGAAAGCGGGCACCATCGACGGTGCCTGAGTAGAGAGTCTGGTGGGCTGTTACCCCTTCCCCGGCAATATTTGCCTCTTTTATGGTTAGCGCAGGGTTAATGGGCGCACTTCGGAAGACGAAAATACCTCACTGAATCAGTCCCGCGGCGGATCGCCTCAGCGATGGTCTCGCCGGAAACGAAAGTCCTCTCCCCGGGGAAAGGGAGAGGACCTCGCCGTTTTGCCGAACCACAGGGGACCTATCAGCCCGGCAACAGCACGGTGTCGATCACATGGATGACGCCGTTCGACTGCATCACGTTGCGGATGGTGACCTGAGCGGAATCGCCCTTGGCGTCCCAGATCCAGAGCTTGCCGTCCTTTTCAGCGAAGGTGAGATCGGCGCCTTCGACGGTCTTGAGCATGGCCTTGCCGTTGCCGGCCTTGATCTTTTCCATCAAGTCCTTCGCGGTCAGGCGACCAGACACGACGTGATAGGTGAGCACGTTGGTGAGCGTCTTCTTGTTCTCGGGCTTCAGGAGGGTGTCGACCGTGCCGGCCGGCAACTTGGCGAAGGCGTCGTTTGTCGGCGCGAACACCGTGAATGGACCGGCAGATTGCAGCGTGTCGACAAGGCCAGCAGCCTTCACGGCGGCAACCAGAGTCGTGTGATCCTTCGAGTTCACCGCGTTCTGCACGATGTTCTTCGATGGGTACATCGGTGCGCCACCGACGGTGACGGTTTTTTCCTTCATTTCCGCGAAAGTCGGGCTTATCCCGCCCAGATTGACTGCGAGCGCCACTGCGGCAAAGCCGGCCAGTGCGACGTTGACGATGCGTTTCATGGCTTAACTCCGTTGCTCTGTATGACGTCCCCATGCCGGAGACATCGAAGCTACGGAGGCGCGGTGGTCAGGGATGCACGCTCACAGAGACGTGAGCTTTCCGGTGCCGATCACGGGTCCCGTCGGCAGACCGGTGGTCGAACCGCCCGGCGGTTCGAGGGAAACGGCCAGCGCCGCGTCCTTCTTCGCGAAGGCCGCAAGATCGGCGGGCAAAGTCAGCGTTACCGTCTGGTCTGCACGCAACAAGCCTAGCGGACGCGGCTTGCCGTCCGCCGGGATAAGCCACAGCTCGGGAACGCGTGTTGCGTCCGCGCTGAAGGCGGCCGGCACCACGGCGACGGTGCCGCGGCTCGCGTCAACGGTGGCCACGAAATGACGATGACCGCCGCCTTCGATGGTGGCGATGAGCGGCTGCTGTGTGAGTGTGCCCAGATAAATCAGCGCTGCGAGACAGGCCGCGGCGAGCGCGCCCGCCGCAAAACTGAATCCGCGCCAGAACGTGAGACTCTGCCACAACCCGCCAGTTTGTGTTTGCGCGGGGAGGGTGGCTGCGATCCGGTCCCACACTTGCGTCGGCGGTGCCACTTCAGAAATTTCCGCACTCCATGGCGCCAGGCGCTCCTCCCAATCCGAGACCAGCCGGGCAAAGCCGTTGTCCCGCGTCACGCGCTGTTCGACCCTCGCGCGGTCCGCGCCCGAGAGCACGCCAAGCGCATACTCGGCGGCGAGCAATTCGTCCTCGGGGAGGCTGTTATGGTCCAGCGTATCGGTCATTGCTCCAGGCATGCTTTCAGCTTGATGAGGGCCCGCCGAATCCAGCTCTTCATGGTGCCGAGCGGTACTTTCATGCGGTCGGCCAGATCTTCGTAGGTGTTGCCGTCAAAAAATGCGCCGCGAAGCGCAGCGCGCTCATGCGAGGCAAGTCCGTCGAGGCAGCCGTGCAGGCGCGCGTCCGCCTGCATACTTTCCACGGCGTTGTCAGCCCCGCCAGTGACGCCGGCGACCTCGGCAGCGGCTTCGATCGGATCCATTTTGCGGCTCTGCCGCGTTGCACGCAGCCGATCGATCGAACGGTTTCGCGCAATCGCAATGAGCCAGGTCATCGGGCTTGCCCGGCCGGCGTCGAAATCCGCGGCCTTGCGCCACACGGTCACGTAAACCTCCTGCAGCACGTCCTCAGCCTCGCCGCGCTCCCCCAAGATACGAAGGCAAACGCCAAAAAGCTTCGCCGAGGTGAGGCGATAGACCGTCTGCAGGGCCGCCCGGTCGCCGGCCGGAATCCGGCCGAGCGCGGCGGCGATCAAGCTGCGGTTGGCGTCGAGATCCATAGGTAGAGGCGTGTTCGTGCCGGTACGGTGCGAACTCTAGGGCTTTGCCGGGATAGCGACAATTGCTGGGCTGAGCCCGAAATCAGTCGTTGAGCGGGGGAAATGCATGGCGCCCGTCAGCCCCCAACGGCAGCGGGTCGACGCGCGTGACCAATGTCAGATCCAGATCGCCATACAGATGAGGAAAGAGCGCGCCACCGCGCGACGGCTCCCACTTCAAGCGATTGCCCAACGTTGTGGCGTCAACACGCACCAGCAGCAAATCGCTTTGCCCGGCGAAATGCTTCGCGGCGGTCTCGGCAACCTGCGCAGCACTGGAAAAATGAATGAAGCCGTCTTGGCGGTCGACCTCCGAGCCGCGAAAGACACCGGTGCGTTCGGCTTCCCTCCACAATGGGGCGGGACAAATTTTGTAGAGTATCGTCACCGTGCGGAGAGCGGATCGGGACCGCATTGCTTCGGTCCGGACGTGCAGCGCAGGAAACCGGGTTCGACAATTGCCCAGACCGACACTGTAAAGGACGCGGGACCGGAATCCATGTCCTACGCGGCGCCTCTGAGCTCCGAGCCGCCATGGGGCGGTGGGATCGGCGAGCCGTCGGCTGCATATTCGTTGAGCTTGTTGCGCAGCGTCCGGATCGAGATGCCGAGAATGTTGGCGGCATGCGTCCGGTTGCCGAGGCAATGCCGCAGCGTCTCAAGGATCAGGTCTCGCTCGACTTCGGCCACCGTACGGCCGACGAGGTTGCGGGTGATCTGCTCGGCTGCCATGGCTGCCTGCGCCGCAACGTCCGTACCGCGTGCCTGGTCGAGCCGTGCGCCGTCCGGCGAAAGAATACCGTCCACTCCTATTTCGGCGCCACTTGAGAGCAGCACCGCGCGATGCAGCGTGTTTTCCAGTTCACGCACATTGCCCGGCCAGCGATTGGTGCTGAGCGCGCGGCGCGCTTCGGTCGACAACGGGCGCAACGCCAGACCATTGACCTGCGAATATTTCTTGATGAAGTGGTGCGCCAGTTCGCCGATATCGGCCGGGCGCTCGCGCAAGGGCGGAATCTTCAGGTTGACGACGTTAAGACGGAACAGCAGATCCTCGCGAAACTTGCCTTCGCGCACCGCGTCGGTG
>DASSIJ010000075.1:0-2063 GCA_035692045.1 Pseudolabrys sp.
ATCCCAGGCCCGAATGCAACCGCACCGGATTATACCAACCCTCGATGTAGCTGAAGCAGGCCATCTTGGCCTCGGCCTGGGATGCGAACCGGCGGCGGCTGAGCAGCTCGGCCTCGAGGGTGGAGAAGAAGCTCTCGGCCATGGCGTTGTCGTAGGCGTCACCGACCGACCCATTGAGGGTCGAACACCTGCCTCGCCACACCGCTTGCCGAATGCCACCGAGGTATATTGGGCGGAATCAACTGGTCGTCGCAACACAACCGGGAGGAATGTTGCGATGGCAGGGAGACGGCGGTCGGATCGAGCGTTACGGGACAAGTTGAGGTCGCCCGGGCGGCCGGGGATGGCGCGACGTGAGGATCGGCTGCGCTTTTGGGCGTTGATAGCGGCTGGTCTATCAAGCGAGGACGCGGCGATCGGCGCGGGGGTGTCGCCGCCGGTCGGGACCCGTTGGTTTCGGGAGGCTGGTGGCATGCCCTCTTCGACATTTGCGCCATCGTCGAAGCCGCTGTCTGGGCGCTATCTGGCATTTGCCGAGCGGGAGGAGATCGCGCTCGCGCTTGCACAGGACTTTGGAGTGCGAGAGATCGCCCGCCGACTTGGTCGAGCTGCATCGACCGTCTCGCGAGAATTGAGGCGCAACGCGGCGACGCGAAGCGGCGGTCTCGAGTATCGGGCTAGCACGGCGCAATGGCACGCTGAGCGGTCGGCACGTCGACCAAAGCGTGCAAAACTTGCGATCAACGCGGCGCTGCGGGCGTATGTGCAGGATCGGCTGGCCGGCCAGGTCGTTGCCCAGGACGGAGCTGCGGTTCGCGGGCCGATCGTGCCGTGGAAGGGACGCCGGCATGGGCCGCGACAGAAGCGGCGATGGGGTATGGCGTGGAGCCCCGAGCAGATTGCGCAGCGTTTGCGGCACGACTTTCCTGGCGATGAGACGATGCAGATCAGCCACGAGGCGATCTACCAGGCGCTATATGTGCAAGGCCGCGGCGGGCTTCGGCGCGAGTTGACCGCATGCCTGCGGACGGGTCGAGCGCTCCGTGTTCCTCGGGCGCGCGCACGCGGTCGGGGTAAAGCTTTCATTAGTCCCGAGGTGATGATCAGCGAACGCCCTGCGGAAGCGGATGACCGGGCAGTGCCGGGGCACTGGGAGGGCGACCTTATTCTCGGGGTCCAAAGTTCGGCCATAGGAACCCTCGTGGAGCGCACGACGCGGTTCACGATGCTGCTGCACCTGCCTCCCATGGATGGCCACGGTCCTGGAGCTCGCGTCAAGAACGGCCCCGCACTCGCAGGCCACGGCGCCGGGGCGGTACGCGACGCCATCACGCGCACGATCACGACCCTGCCTGAGCAACTGCGACGATCGTTGACCTGGGACCAAGGAGCAGAGTTGAGCCAGCATGCCCAGCTGCGGATTGAGACTGGCGTTCAGATCTACTTCTGCGATCCGCACAGTCCTTGGCAGCGAGGGACGAACGAGAACACCAATGGGTTACTGCGCCAATACTTTCCGAAGGGCACGGACCTGAGCATGCACAGCGTCGACGCGCTTGCCGCCGTGGCGGCAACGCTGAATGGTCGTCCGCGCAAGACGCTTGGATGGAGAACACCTGCCGAGGCTTTGGACGAGCTTATGAAATCGGCGCACACTGCTGTTGCGACGACCAGTTGATTCCGCCCTGGCTGCCGCGGTCGGAATGATGGATCAGGCCGGCTCCCGGGCGCTGCCGTTGGATTGCCATGGTGAGCGCAGCGATGGTGAGTTCGGCACGCATGTGATCGCGCATGGCCCAACCCACCACGTTGCGGGTGAACAGGTCGAGGATCACGGCCAGGTAGAGCCAGCCCTGGCTGGTCGGAATGTAGGTGATATCGGCCAACCAGACTTGATTGGGCTGGTCGGCGACAAAGTTCTGATCCAGCAGGTCTGCCGCCACCGGCAGGGAATGCCTCGGCAGTGAGATCGAGACCGCGAGCGGGCGCGTAAGCGGGGCAAGGCGGCCGATCTGCTTATCAGAGAAGGTTCTCGAAACACAGATGCCCGACCCATTTTCGCC
>DASSIJ010000076.1:0-10581 GCA_035692045.1 Pseudolabrys sp.
GTCCAGATACGGCCGGGACTCTCACCACCACGCCGGCACCCGCACCCGCACCCGACATGTCATCGAAGGCTGTCCTTGCTGCCCAGCCCTCTGACGCTTTGGCGAAGATCGACCCGGCGGCGCGTGCGGCACGGGCCGAAGTGCCACCCAAAAAGAAGCGCGTCACGCCGCAGCCGTTCGACTACCAACGGTATGGCCCGGTCGACAGGTTGTCCGCCGGGCGCCAATAGGCCGGACTCCGCTTCCGCTTTCATCCTCGCGGGCCTATTGGACCACAGGCCAACTACCATGGATATCGGCAATCACTGAAACTTCCCCGACGCCATCAGCAGCCGCGCCGGGTGCACGCACTCCCTTACTCGCAGTTTTGCAACGCAGTCCGCGAGAGGCGCAGTTCCGGCGCATCTGATTCAAATCCGATGCGGCCGGAAAAAACATTGCCGGCTCGCATTTGAACAAGGAGACCAATTATGTCGGAAGACATCGATTATCATCGCCGCCGCTTTTTTGGCACCGCAGCCATGAGCATTGCCGCCGCCCAGTTCGGCATGGCCGGCTCCGCCGATGCACAATCCAGCACCGCAAAACCAGCAGATGTTCCTGCGATCAAGCCGGGGACGAACACATCGTTCCCCCCACTGAAGCAGATCGATGCCGGCCTCCTGAATGTCGCATACGCCGAAGCTGGCCCTGCCAACGGCCCTGTCGTTATCCTCCTGCACGGCTGGCCGTACGATATTTACAGCTTTGTCGATGTTGCGCCGTTGCTGGCGTCGGCAGGCTATCGGGTGATCGTCCCGTATGTGCGTGGCTATGGCACGACACGCTTCCTTTCCAGCGGAACATTCCGCAATGGCCAGCCGTCGGCGGTTGCCACCGACACCATCGCCCTCATGGACGCGCTCAAGATCGAAAAACCGATCCTCGCCGGGTTTGATTGGGGTGCGCGGACGGCCAACATCATCGCAGCGCTCTGGCCGGAGCGTTGCAAGGCCATGGTGTCGGTGAGCGGCTATCTGATCGGCAGCCAGGAAGCCGGCAAGATTCCGTTGCCGCCAGCTGCCGAGCTGCAGTGGTGGTACCAGTTTTATTTTGCCACCGAACGCGGCCGCGCAGGCTACGATAAAAACCGGCATGATTTTAACAAGCTCATCTGGCAGATCGCTTCGCCGAAGTGGAATTTCGATGACGCGACCTTCGATCGTAGTGCAGCGGCCTTCGAAAACCCGGATCACGTCGGCATCGTGATTCACAATTATCGATGGCGGCTCGCACAGGCCGAAGGCGAGCCTCAATATGCCGATCTGGACAAGCGGCTGGCCCAGGGCCCGGTCATCACCGTGCCCACGATTACCCTTGAAGGCGATGCCAACGGCGCACCGCACGCGGACCCCAGTGCCTACGCGAAAAAATTCTCGGGCCGGTATACGCACCGGCTCATCACGGGCGGCATCGGGCACAACCTGCCGCAGGAAGCGCCGCAAGCTTTCGCCCAGGCCGTCATCGATGTCGACGGTTACTGATCGGCGCTGGCACCGATGAAACGTTCTGGGTGCGGCCCGCCATCGGCGGCCAACTCGCAGGGCGTCATTTCGTACGCGCTAGTATGCGGTTACCACGCAAACAGTCTTTTATGTGATGGCCAGCACAGAAGGCAGGCGCACCTCGCTGTATGTTCAAAATCAATAGACCGCCCTGGTGAGGACCAATCAGGAGGCGATGATGGCGACCACGACTTTTCAGACCAAACCTTCGTATCACCCCGACACTCCCGACACCCTCGCACGTGTCGTTACACATCTCGGCCAACTCATCGAAGGCGCTCGCGACGGCCAGGAGATTGAAGCGCGCTATTTCGAGCTCTCCCGGCTCTCGGGTGCCGAGCTCGCTCGTCGCGGCCTGCAACGCCCGTGTTCGCTGGCCGAACTGATGTCGCAGCCCGCGGGCCGCAACCCGACCGACCGCAAATGAGCGCAATTGGCTGAACGGACACGTCCCCAGTTAAAGGTACGGCTTTGTTGCGTTGGCGTTGATTTGCATGTGTTCAGGGCTCAGGCCCGCAGTTACGGCTCGTCCGTATGGGGCCGCCGCTTAAGTCATTCGTCAGGAGCAACCGCCGCCTGAGGTGTTTGCCACGTCAGCTCGTGTCAGCGCTTGTCAGCGTTTGGCCGATCACACCCCGAAAATCTTTGTGTAGCGCGCCTTGATCTCCTCGCTCTGGGCCTCCACCGCGGCGGGGTCACTCTTCATGGTCTTGATCGCGGAGAGCGGCGGCCGTCCCGGCCTGTCTTTCACCTGGGCGTGGAAGGAGCGATGCGCGAAGTCGATGAAAATCTGCTGACCCTCAACGCTGAACAAAAAGTGCTGAAACAAGCGCGCTGCGTTCGGATGCTGCGAGCTGCGGAAGATGCCGGTCTCGACGATGATTTGCGGCGTGCCCTCGCTCGCGTAGACCACTTCGACCGGCCGTCCTGCGTCTTTGTAGAGAGTGAGGCTATAGTCGTTGCCGTCGGCCTGAACGGCGCGCTCGCCCGCCGCGACCTTGCGCGGAGGCTCAGCCGCCGACTGCAGCTGCAGCACCTTCTGTTCCGAGAGCTTTTCGAAATACGACCAGCCGAGGTCGCGCGAAATCTGGTAGGTGGCGGTCAGGATCGCACCGCTATAGCCCGGATGACCCTTGACGATCTTGCCCTTCCATTTTGGATCGAGCAGATCGGCATAACTCTTCGGTGCGTCCTCCGGCTTGACGAGTTCGGTGTTGTAACCGATCACTGAAAACCAGGCGCACACCGTCGCGCTGGTGCCGTCCGGGTTTATTTGTTCGCGTGGCAGATTCTTCGCCATGTCCTCGGTCACATATGGCGCGATCCAGTCCTTGCGCTTCCAGAAAATGAAATGCGCAGGATCGGTCGTGCACACAAGATCGACAGCGTTGATGCGGCTGTCCTGTTCCTGACCGATCCGCTGGAAGATTCGTTCGGCTCCGGAGCGCTCGACGCGCGCGGCAATGCCCGGATATTTCGCCTCGAATGCTCTCGCCAGTTTCTCCGAAACGTTCAGCTCGAGCGCGCTGTAGAAGGCGATCTTGCCTTCCTTGCGCGCGGCTTCGATCAAGGCTGGCGTTGTCGGCTCGGCTTCCGGCAGAGCGGCCCTGAGCGGCTGCGCAAAAACCGTGCTTCCGACCGCGGCGGCTGAGGTCTTCAGCACGTCGCGTCTGGACCACTTCTGCATGGAGACCGCTCCCTGTGCTCCGTCGCCATTGCGAAGGCGGCAGTTTCAGGGACTTTAACACAGCCAATGACTGTTGCGACCGGTAGCGGCGGGCGCTTCGCACGTGCGGTGATCCGCGGGTGTTACTTGCCCAGATCGAATTCCATCGGCGGGTCAAGGATCAGCGTGTAGCCCCCCTCCTCGTTTGGCGTGATTTGCACGCCCGGCGTGGCAAACGGCGCCAACGACACCGCGCCTGACAAAGTCACGTAATCGCCGCGCAGGCTGACAGAGTGCGAGCCGCTGGTCACCGTGATCACCCCCGGAGCGTTGGACGACACCTCGAGCCCGCCCGGCCCGTTGAATATCCTGGTGGTCACCAAGCCATTTGAGACGATCGCCATGGATGAGGAACTGGACCGGGGTCCGGAGTCGGCGTTGCTGCTGGTGTCCCTGGCCAGACCGACTTTGGCGGCAGCAGCCAGGGTCATGGCCGTTGCGAGCACCACACAAATATCCGCCAGCCTGAAGCGCGTCACACGGTTAGTCATTGCTTGTATGCCCCCACAATGTTTCGAACGATTTGGTTTCGAACGACTTGCGGCTTTTTGCGCAACTCCCGCTAGAAATCTTGGGCGATCGCGACAAGAACTGGCTTAAAGCGACAGATCAGCTTGTCAGTTGCGCTAAAAACACAATCCAAAATGTTGAAATATCATAATAATTTCAATTTATGCCACGACAGGCCAATGACGAAAAAATTTGTCGCTAACGACAAATTTCTGTCAACCAGGCCGGCGGCGCATTCCAGCATGGCGCGGTGCGAGGCTGCGACGGCGTGCTTCGGAACCATTGGCTGACCCCAAAGCTTGGTGCAGCAGCCAAACAGGTGCGCCCATGACCGCGAACGGAATCAGTGCCGGCGACATCAGCCGCTCCGCCTATGAAATCGCATGGGAAGATTTCCGCTCCGCTCCCGCATTGACCCCCGACGAAAAGGTGAGCGGGCCTGACAGGCTGCGCTGGTACATTCAGATTATGGTTGAGGTTGGCGAGCGCGACCCCGCAAAGATCGCCAGGGCGGCGATCGGAATGCTGCGAGAATATGAACAGATCCTGCGCTCGCAGGCGCGCGTCGAAAATGCAACGCACTCGGCTAAGGTCGCATGACGGCCGCCGGCCAGTGCCGGCGGCCGATGCTGGCGGACCGGTAGAACTCAGGCGGTCAATATTGCGAGCTTCGTTTTCAGCGTGTCGATTGTCGGCTTGATGACGTCGGCCACCCCGGGGATCGACAGAACCCTTTCGAACAGCGAGTTAAGCGCCGGCATGACGGGAAGGACCATCCCGGCGAGCGCCCTTCTCTGCGGGTCCGACAACTGCCCGATCATGCCGCCCACTTTGTCGATCTGCGCTGTGGCGGCCTGCAACCTTGGCAACGCCGTCTGCGCCGACGCCGCGTCGGTGATGCCCGCAAGCGATGAGCGCAGGGTGCCGATGCTGTCGGTGACCTGCTTGCCGAGATCGACCCCGGCCACGGTCAGACTCTGAACGGCCGTGGTGCCCTGCTGGACCGCCTGCTCTGTGGGCCGGCCCAACAGCCAGACAAGCAGAGCGGCAATCGCCACCGCGGGGATGGCCCACATGAGCCAGTTCGTTCCGGTAGACGCTGCCGTGGTTGCGGAACGCCGCGTATCATCGATCGTCCGGCTCACTGACGCGGCGGCGGCTCGTGTCGCCTCGGCACCTGCCGCAGCTGTTCGCCGTGTTGCGTCGTCAATCGTGTTGAACAGGCCCGTGCCGCCGAGCAATTTGCCAAACCCCGAGGGAAGCGCCGCAGCGATGTTGTCTTTCTGGCCTGCGAGAAGGCCTGCGATGCTGCTGCCGTCGAGAGCGCGGGGACCTTGCTGCTGGGCAATCGCGCCCATGACAAGCGGGCCCAGGCCGGCGAGCAACGAACTGCCGCCGGCCGTTCCAACGCCGGAATATTTGCCAACGGCACTTGCAAGCGCAGCCTGGTCGCGGTCACCAAGAAGCGAGCCGAGCATTCGCGATCCGCGGTCAACCAGCGAGTTTTGACCGGTCGCGCCCAGCATGCTCGTAAATTTGTCGAGCGTGCCGACTTCCTGTTTTGCGGCATCCGCGAGTCTCTGCGGACCACCTGGTCTGTTGGCAACACCCGTGAGCGCGGCCAGCAATCCCGGCACCCCCGCCTCGATCGCGGAGGATGTATCGTTGCGATCAAGACCCAACGTACTTGCGAGGCGTCCGATCATGTCGGGCGTCAGAAAATTCATAATAAGTGATACGAGGTTCGTAGCCATGGGCTTCTTCTCCCGCATTTGTGAGGATTGAACGAGATTCTCATCCGACAAAATCTGGAGTCGAGATGGACCTTGGCCCACCTCGAGCCCATGTCGCCTGATGCGGGGCCGAGTGTGTCTGCGCAGACGCACCCGCTCCATTGTCCATGTAGTTGCGCGCTAACTGGAAAGGTTCAGGGCGCGTATACGAAGGTGTCACACCGGCGGTGTCCGCTTCCGTCACGCCATCGCTTCCTGTCACCAGCGAGGTATCGGGCTGCACGGGTGACGTCAGCGATTCTCGTCCGCGCGAGCGTGCGTCAGCGGTAACGCACGGCGCGCTCGCGATGGAACTCCGCTTCGCCCTGCGCATTATCGAAGCACAGGGAGACGAAATACGATGGTACGAACCGTGACAAGAACCAGGCACACGATTGTCCGTGCCGCCAAGCGCGGCGCCGCGACCGTCAAGGCGGCCGCCGGCGAAGCATTCGGTGCAGCGGCGAAAGCCGCGACCGAGGTTGTGCTGGACAGGACCAGCGCGGCGCTTGCTGCGGGCCGCGCAAAGCTCACGCGATCGAGCCCGGCAATCAAGCGCGCCGCCAAGAAAACCGCGCGGCGAAGCCTCGACAAGCCGGCTCGCAGAAAACGGGCCGCCAGAAAGCGAGCGACGACTGTGCGCCGCAACAGGACAGCGACCGCCCGCCGACGCAGGACGGCCAGACGCAATTCGCGCTGATCACTGCCGTTCGATAGACCGACCGCAAACGACGTCAGCCGGCATGGCTTCCCGATTTGGACCGGAAGCCGGGATAGCAGCGCTCTAGGCGCGCGGCGGCCGGCGCCGCTCCTGGAACCACGCGCGGTACGTGGTCATCTTTGCGCGCTGCGCTCCCGGTGCATGTCGCTTGCACGTCGACGCCTCATCGCTCCTGTCGGGCGCGCCCCACCGCAGTTCGACGCAGTCGTTCACGTTATATGCCATCTCAAGCGCCCCGGCGCGGTCGACCACATCCTTGAGCGCGAGGGGCCACGAAGAACCATCGCTGCGCGGATAGGAAAACTTGCGCGATGACAGCTCCGAGGCCAGCACGCTCTGCAACTCGGCCTTCACATCCGCGACGCTCCTCCCCTTCGGCATCGCGTACCGCTCGGTCCGCCGCGCGACGCGATCCGGGAACCCGCGGACGACGTCAATCGCGATCAACAGGCGCAGATCGCGTGACGGCGTTGCGAAATCTTCCCACGCGCCGGTCGTCTCGAAGATCGAGGCACCGTCCGGCATGGACGCGTCGCCATGCCCGCTGTTCTGGAACTTCCGCCCGTTTTCAACCGACGTCACGCGCGCTTTCACCTGCTCTTCCAGCGAAGTGATCGCCTCCTTCATGGCGCGCAGGGGATCGAGCGGCGCCGGTGACATCACGTCATCCATCCGATCGTAAAAGGCTTCGATCCCGAGTTTCGACTGTTCGAGTGAAAAATCGCCGTATTGCGGATTTTTCGCGATTTCGTCGTTGGTCAGCCGCCGCAGGGCGCCGTTCTCGCGCACGATCGGCCGGAAGCGCTTGAACCCTGGGCTGCCGAGCGCAGGATCCTGGGCAAAAAGGAAATTTCCGCGCCAGAAACGCTTTCGCGCGACAGTCCCGTCCGGTTGCGCGTCCACGGCGAAAAACACGCCCGCCGCGTCGTCCGTCTGCGGCACGCGCCGCGCAAGCACCAGAATGTGTCCGAACGGATCAGCGTAAACTGTGCCGGGACGCAACGTCTCCTGTTTCAGCGGCACGGGATAGTAATCGGTGTTGTCGTCGCTCGCCCGCGTTCGCCCGGTTCCGGAATGGACGGCGTCGGCGACGGTCGACTGCACGTAGCGCCCGACCGACGCCGCGAGCCCCGTCCGCTTCGACGCAGCTGCGCCCGATGCGGGATTTTGCTCGGGCGAAGAAGAACGCGCTGCATCGAGATGCTGAATACTGAACCACTGATAGCACTTCGGCGGCTGGCCACCGCCGCCGCGCGAGCACTTCGAATACCCGAACGGCAGACCCATCTTGAATGCGAAATACGCACGCAAAAAATACGGAAGGTCGGCGCAGTCGGGGCGATAAGCGAGCCCCATCTCGTCTTCGCCGAGACCCAAATGATTGAACAGGAAATTACGCGATCGATCGCGCAGCACTTCATGCAGCGCCGGCCACGACGGCGCAGCGTCGAGCGGCGCGTCGAAAAGCTTCTCGATCCATGCAGAATACAAATTTTCCGTCGCGCGATTCCACGTGTTGCGCAAAGGCCAGACGCTCTCCGAGGTCGCACTTGGCGACGGCGGTCTGTCGTCGCGCACGGCGATTTCCCGGCTGATCGTACCGCATTCGGCCGATGCGAGTTTTGCTTGCCACGTCCCCGAGCCCGGTGACGCGAACTCGGCGAACCAGAAATACGGCGGCCCGCCGTGCCGTTCACGAGATTTGGCCACCACGCGTCCATCGGGCGCGATCAGCGACAGCTCGCCCTCGAGCGGCTTCTCCGCGGCGAAGACAACGCGCAAAGGAGCGCCCTTCCACGGGGCGATCGGCGATGACAAGACCGCGATGTCGGTGTCGTCGCCACAGATGCCTTTGGCCTGCGCGTCGACGACCGGGAACAGAAAGACGAAAAAAGCGCCTGCCATCGGCAACAATGCCGTCACAGCAGCAGCGACCCGACGTGCCAGAAACAATTGGGACCCCTTCCTGGACTGCTTTCCTCGCCCCCAATCAAACGATACGGCGAAAGGGTTGGCTGAATGATGGCAAGATCGGTCGTCAGGCAAGTTCGACTATGAAACCATCGGCCCCGGCCCCCTTCGGTTTCGCCTTTGACCGGCTGGCGCGGGGGATTTTTCGATTGAATCCAGCGCGGCGGCCGTTCGACAGTGCCATTCTCGCGTTTCAAGGCGGGCCATTCAAGGCCCGCCTCGGACGCTGCCGGAACTCTGTCGCGCCGGAAAAACGGAGTTACAGGAGAGGTCGTTTTACTGGTGTACGATGCGGATCTTGTCGCCGCAGGCGGCAGCGGTCACACCGATCTGCGCATGACCATAATCTGAATTGCACCAGCGCCCGCCTTCGAACAGGCCGTGCGCAGCGGCGATCTCGCCGAGAGCCCGGCGAGCAGGCAGGTTGCAGCGTGAATCAACGACGCCGCGCCGAAGCTGACATACGTCCAGAGCTTTCCCGCAGGGATGTTCGCTCGACGGCGAACAGTGTCCGGGGCGAATGCCGCCCATGAACAGCACGCGCGCGCCGTGATTGTTTTCCAGATCGTCAATGTAAGCCTGGAAGCGCGCGGCATAGGCGACACCGACGCGAGCCCGTGCGCCCGTCTTGGAAGAGACAATAACACCGGCTGTTGCATTGCCGTTCGCGTCGACTGCAGCGGGCTGGGTCCGGGCAGTCGCGATCGTCTTTTTAATTTCCGGCCGGCCCTTGCGAGGGCTCGCTGCCGGCCGTGTTGCGGCGAGAGTCGCGCAGTGGCCGTCGTTGTCGCAGGTGGTCGCCGGCACGCCGTTTTGAAGATGACGTTGCCCGGCTTCTGTCGACGGTATTGCGATGAGGACGCTGAGAGCGGCGAGTACGGCAACTTTCATGCTCACCTCCTAGAGAGACCACCGCCGCGAAGCGGCCTTTTCCATATTCTCTGATGAGTCGCGCGAAGACCCACGGTATTCGGCCGCATCAGTGCCCATGTATTTTCGGTAAATCCATCGGCCGTCGTCTCGCCGACGCAATACCGTTCCGCGCAGCAGGCGACCTGTGATCGATCGCCTGGGAATGATGACCGTCCACAGATGCCAAACCTCCTCGTAGGGAGGTCTTTGCCTGGGAGCCAGCATCCGAAGAACGTCGTGCTTGCGTGCGTAAATGCGCAGCATTGCGGACCAACCGTTCGGCCCACCTATAGACGCCGCTCACTCTTCTTCAATTGGATTTCAGATTAACCGTAACGAAGAAACCTTAATGCCCGGGCGGCGCCCCAACAGCAGACATAATCAACGGATATCTCAATTCGGGATTCTCTAAATGTTTCCGGTTAACCGGAGAATGAGTCGGATAACGGCATCCGTTGCGACCGAGATGAAACGCGACACAAAGTTAAGGTCCAGGCCCATTTGCGAACCCAGCAACGGCAGGAGAATGAGCAGTCCAATAAGAATGATCATCCCGTAAGGTTCAAGACGGGCAAGCTGTCTGGCCAATACATTCGGAAGCAAGCCAACGGCAATGCGTCCCCCATCAAGAGGCGGAAGGGGAAACAGATTGAAGACCGCGAGAATGACATTAATGATGAGCGCGTTCTTGAGATTCAGCACGACCCACTGAGCGATTGTGCCTGGCAGATAGACAGCCAGATGAAAACTCAAGGCAGCAGCGATTGCCAACGCAATATTCATTGCAGGGCCGGCCGCCGCAACAAGCACCATGCCGATACGGGGATTACGAAGCGCCCGAAAATTAACCGGCACCGGTTTGGCGTACCCAAACAAGAATGGTGACCCCGCGAGAAGCAAAAGTCCGGGCAGTGCAATGGTGCCAAGAGGATCTATGTGCCGGAGTGGATTGAGGCTGACACGTCCAAGTCGTGACGCAGTTTCATCTCCGAGATAGCGCGCAACATACCCGTGAGCCGCCTCGTGGAATGTAATGGCGATAAGAACCGGCAGCAGCCAGACTGAGACGATGTAAATGAAGTTCATAGTGTCGTGTGTACCCAGAAAAAATGACGCACGCTATGTCCGATATCTGGTGTGCTTCGATCGTGCCGGCTATCTCCGGACGACGTCCGCTCGTTCACCAGAAGCAGACGCAAATCAAATACGAATGATGGAAATCAACGCAGTGCACCGCCGGTCATGATGAAATCGCGAAGACAGGAAAGACGTCGTTGAGCGTGGACAATCTCTAATTTCTTTCCTGTCGCGACATGGACGTCTTTGTCAGAGCTGCGGCGCGCGCCGCTATACGCTCGTAGTCAACCGCTATCCGAAACAGGACCGCCTTCGAGCCATAGTCGGCGATCTGTTCCGCAAACGACC
>DASSIJ010000077.1:0-32136 GCA_035692045.1 Pseudolabrys sp.
AGACTCGTCGGTCACTATCGCAGTCCGCACACCGGGCCGCAGCGCCTTGATATGTTCACCCAAACTTCCAAGAAGGCCGCGGCCAATGACAATGTCGTACGCACGCTGACCAAGCGCTACCGGCACAAGCGTCGACTCAACCTGACGCAGGAGCGCGGTCATGGTGATTTCCCTGCACCGAGACCGAGATGTTTCGGCAGCTGCGTCATGATCTCATCGACAATTGTCTCGTGCGGCTCGTCGCGCGATTGCACGACGATATCGGACAGCGCGTAAATCGGCTCGCGTACCGGAAGCAATTCCTTGATCTTCTCGACCAGGGGCCGCTCGTTGCGGCGCTTGGTGCGCTTGATCAATACATCGACGTCGGCCTTCAGCCACACCGAAATGCCCTTGATGTGAATGAGGTCGCGCGTGTTTTGATCCATCACAGCGCCGCCACCGGTCGCCAGCACCTGCGGACCTTTGTCCAGCAATCGCGCGATGACGCGCGCTTCTCCCGCGCGGAAATATGGCTCGCCATGGGCCTCGAAGATCTCCGGGATGGTCATCCCGGCCGCCGCCTCGATCTCGGTGTCGGCATCGACGAACGGTATCCCGAGACGGGCGGCCAGCCTTCGTCCGATCGACGACTTGCCCGCACCCATCATGCCGACGAGCACAATAGAACGGCTACCAAGCGCACGAACCACCGTCGATTCCAGGCCATTTTCTGCTGGTTTTTGAATGGCACCGTTAATCATGCTATGGTTCCGAAGCGAATCCACGGTTCCATATACCAGTAATCGCGACAACCGCGAGAGCGGTCTTGTCAGTGGTTTCGGAACGTGGTCGCAACTCGCCTAAAACGCGATAGGCGGTCACACAAGAACGTTCGCCGGATTTGATCATGCCGAGTTTATTCAGATTTCTCGTTTTCCTCGGCCTGCTCGTCGGGCTGGGGTACGGCGCGGTGTTCTCGCTCGCCACCTTTGTCAAATATCAGCCACGCGAGATCATCGTGACCATTCCGCCCGACAAGTTCCTCAAAAATCATTGACGCCGGAGACAAGGCGAGGCGATGAGCCGCCGGCCAGGAACATCCGACGAGGCATTGGTCGAATTATTTCTCGACATGCTCGCAGCCGAACGCGGCGCCGGCACGAATACGCTTTCCGCCTATCGGAACGATCTCGATGATCTGTCGGCGCACCTGCGCGCGGCAAAGCGCACGGTCGCCAATGCGACAACCGAAAACCTGCGCGGATTCATCGCGAGTCTCTCCCGGCGCGGGTTGAAGGCGTCGTCGCAGGCGCGCCGCCTGTCGGCGGTGCGCCAGATTTACAAATTTCTTTACGCTGAGGGAAAACGCGCTGACGATCCGGCCGCGGTGCTGGAAGGGCCGAAGCGCGCACGGGTGCTCCCGAAGGTGCTCTCGATCGCCGAAGTCGACACCCTTCTCAAGCATGCACGGGCCAATAGCGAGAACACCAGGCAGCCGCCGCCGCAGCGACTACGTGCCGCGCGCCTGCTGTGTCTGCTGGAAGTCGTCTATGCCACCGGCCTGCGGGTGTCCGAACTTGTGGCACTTCCCTCATCCGCGGCGCAGCGCGACCAGCGCATGCTCATCGTGCGGGGCAAAGGCAGCAAGGAGCGGCTTGTCCCGCTCAACAAACTGGCTAAACGCGCCATGTCCGAGTACCTCGAACTGCGTGCCACAGGTGAGCGCGATGCGAAGTCGAAATGGCTGTTCCCCTCGTTTGGCGAGCAGGGCCACCTGACCCGGCAGCATTTCGCCCGCGAGCTCAAGGCGCTCGGCCAGGCCTGCGGCATTCGGCCTGAACGCCTGAGCCCACACGTTTTGCGTCACGCCTTCGCCAGCCATCTTCTGCATAACGGAGCGGATCTGCGGGTGGTGCAGACCCTGCTCGGGCACGCGGATATTTCGACCACGCAAATCTATACGCACGTGCTGGAAGAACGGCTGAAAACGCTGGTGCGCGATCTGCATCCGCTCACGGACAACTAGCCAAAAACATTCATAAAAGCGAAATTAACCCGTTTGCTTGACTTAGAGGCTTGGCCCGCGTCAGTTCCGCCCGAAAGCACAAAACTAACCTGGACCCAATGCGCAGTTATCTCGATTTCGAAAAACCGGTGGCCGAACTTGAGGCCAAGGTCGAGGAACTGCGCGCGATGGGCGAGGCGGGAAATGCCGTCGCGATCAGCGAGGAAATCAACCGACTGGAGTCGAAAGCATCGCTGGCTTTGCAGGAGCTCTACTCTGAGCTCACACCCTGGCAGAAGACTCAGGTTGCCCGGCATCCGCAACGGCCACACTGCCTCGACTACATCGCCGGGCTGATCAGCAATTTCATCGCTCTCGCCGGTGACCGGAAGTTCGGCGACGATCCAGCCATCGTCGGCGGGTTCGGCCGCTTTCGCGGCGAGAGCGTCTGCATCATCGGCCATGAAAAGGGGTCCGACACAGAAAGCCGCCTCAAACACAATTTTGGCATGGCGCGCCCGGAAGGTTATCGAAAGGCCGTTCGGCTGATGGACATGGCGGACCGCTTCGGCATTCCGGTGATCTCACTGGTGGACACAGCCGGCGCCTATCCCGGCATTGGCGCCGAAGAACGCGGCCAGGCAGAAGCGATTGCCCGATCCACCGAGACATGTTTGTCACTCGGCGTACCGAACGTCGCCGTGATCCTGGGCGAAGGCGGTTCCGGCGGGGCGATCGCAATTGCTGCCGCCAATCGCGTGCTGATGCTGGAACACGCGATCTACAGCGTGATCTCCCCGGAAGGCGCGGCCTCGATTTTATGGCGCGATACGGCCAAGGCGCAGGAGGCAGCGACCAACATGAAAATCACCGCGCAGGACATGGTGCGCTTCGGCGTGATCGACAGCGTGGTGCCGGAACCGACCGGGGGCGCCCACCGCGACCCGCAGGCGGCCATCGCCGCGACCGGCGAAGCTATCGCCACGGCCCTCACCGAGCTGCAGGGGCTCGACCGCGAGGCGGTCCGAAAATTGCGGCGCGAGAAGTTCCTCTCGATGGGACGCAGCCTGGGTTGACCGAACCGGGCCGTTTACCTTTGTTTTACCATGGGGTTAGCGGTAGCCTAGAACGGTGTGGATCGCCTTGCAGATGCCACATCTTAAGGATAACCATTACTCAAGCAGGGCCCGCCTCTCCGGGGAGAATCAGGCTTGAATCGACTTTTCGTTCGCGCGCTTCTCGCGTCCGCGGCCGTTGCGGCTGCGATTGCCCTGGCTGGCTGCGATGCCGACAGCATCACACCGACCGGGCGCGCAAAGGCGCCGCTGTCCGAAAAGACGCTCGCCGAAATGGCGTCCAAGAATATGGACAAGGAGTCTCCGATCCTCGGCCGCATCTTCAAGGAAGAGGCGGAGATGGAGATCTGGAAGCAGAACCGCGACGGGCAATTCGAACTTCTGAAGACGTATCCGATCTGCCGCTGGTCGGGCGATCTGGGCCCCAAGAAGAAAGAAGGCGACCGTCAGGCGCCGGAAGGCTTCTACACCATCACGCCCGGACAGATGAATCCGAACTCCAGCTACTACCTCGCCTTCAACACCGGCTTTCCGAACGCCTATGACCGCGCGATGGGTTACAGCGGCTCGGAACTGATGGTGCATGGCGACTGCTCCTCGCGCGGCTGCTACGCGATGACCGACGAGCAGATCCAGGAAATTTACGCGCTGGCGCGCGAGTCGTTCTTCGGCGGGCAAAAAGCTTTCCAGCTGCAGGCCTATCCGTTCCGGATGACGGCACTGAACATGGCCAAGCATCGCAACAACCCGAACTTCGCGTTCTGGAAGATGCTCAAGGAGGGCTATGACCACTTCGACGCGACGCATCAGGAGCCGAAGGTCGCGGTTTGCGACAAACGTTACGTCTTCGATGCTGCGGCGCCCGACGATTCCAGCAGGCCGCTGTCGTTCAATGCAAAGGCCGCTTGTCCGGCCTATCAGCTCGACAAGAACCTCGCCGATGCAGTCAACGATCATCAGCGGCAAGAGCAGCGCAAGATGGCGGAATACATCGCCAGTGGCGTATCGACGGTCGCGTCCCGCGCCGGCGTTGACGGCGGCATGAACCCGGTATTCCTGGCCAAGCTTTCGACGCCCAACGGTCTCGACAACAACGGCCGCTATCAGGTGGCCAGCACGACAACTGCGCCGGGCGCGCTCCCGCGCGTTTCGGATGCACCGGGCGCGCTGCCCCGCACCACCACGGTTACGCCGCCGGCCGCGAGCGCTGAAGCGCCGGTCAGGCAGGAGCCTGCGGTGGCGGCAAGCAAAGAGCCAGTCATGATGGCGAGCGTGCCGATGCCACGGGCTGCGCCGCAGCCGAAGCAGGGCGAAGCCCCCGCTGACAAGCCAACCACGATCGCGGGACTCATTGACGGCTGGTTCAGCGGCTCGAAGGCGGACGCTGCCTCGTCAACGCATGAAAAAGAGCAGGTTGCCGTACGAAGCGGCAATACCGACCTGGCGGCAAAACCGAAGCAAGCCGCTCCTGTTGCTCCAGTCCGCACTGCTTCCGCCGGTGCTTCCGTGCCGCTGCATTCCACCGCGGCTGCGTCAACGCCCGCTCCGGTAACGCCGGCACCGAAGGCCCGCGAGACGGCGCCAAAAACCGCGGCCGCGCCTGCTCCGGCACCTGCATGGCCCGCATCGCCGCAACCGGCCAAGGCCGAGAAGGCCGAACCGCCGCGTGTGCAGCCGCAACAGCCGGAGATTCGTACGGCCTATTCCACTCCGCCGGCGAGCAACAATGGCTTGCTTACAGGTGCGCAACCGGTTGTCCCGGTTGGCTCGTTCAACAGTTTCCGATAACCGGTTTCGACTCGACACAACTGGACGAAGCATGGACTGCTACGTCTATGTTCTCGGCACGCTCGCGAACAATCGCCACCTGACCTATGTCGGGTGGACTGACAATGTCGAGCGGCGACTGGCCCAGCACAATGCCGGCAAAGGTGCACGCTCGACACGCGGCCGCAGTTGGGTGCTGCTTTATTCGGAACGTTGCGCGAGCAAGCGCCACGCCATGAGCCGCGAGTGGCACCTCAAGCGCGACCGCGCCTTGCGCAAACAGCTGGCGCAGGCGCTGAAAAACAACCTCGCGCAATGAGCGCTTTCAACGAGCCGAAAATCGATTGTCACGCGCACGTGCTGGATCCGGTTCGTTTTCCCTATGGCGCGGACATTGAATACAAGCCGGCGGGACAGGAGATCGGCACTCCCGTTCAGTTTCGCCAGATCATGAAGACCTATGGCGTCGACCATGCCCTTCTGGTCCAGCCGAATTCCGGTTATGGCGGCGATAATTCATGCATGCTCGACACGATCGCGCGAAGTGGCGGACGCCTGAAGGGCATTGCAATCATTCCTTTCAATGCCGATCTCGCGGCGCTGAAGAAATTGAAAGACCAGGGAATTCTCGGCGCAGCGTTCAATCCGACATTTCATGGCATCGATTACTACGAGCACGCCGGCGATTTGATCGCCAGGCTCGCGGAACTCGACATGTTTCTGCAAATCCAGACTGAGCACCATCAGCTTCTGAGATTTGTGCCCTGGATCGAAGCGACGTCCGTCCGCGTGCTGATCGACCATTGCGGAAGGCCGACAATCGCGGACGGGCTCAACCAGCCGGGTTTCCAGGCACTGCTGCGGCTCGCCCGAACACGCCGGGTCAGCGTGAAACTTTCCGGCTATGCGAAATTCTCCCTGATGCCCTACCCCTTCGAAGATACCTGGCCGTTCGTTCGCGCCATCGTCGACGCGTTTACGCTGGATGGCTGTATGTGGGCTTCGGATTGGCCGTTCCTGCGCGCGCCGCAACGGCAGGATTACGGACCGCTGGTCGAACTGGTCGAAATGCTTTTTCCCGACCCGGCGGATCGCCGCGCCCTCTTTTACGGCACGCCGCGCCGCTTGTTCGGCTTTGCTGATACGCCGGTCGACAAATAGCGCCGGCGAGCCGCGAGCGCGTCACGCCGCAATCAATGCGGCCGTCTTCAGGCGAATTTGCCGTGGCAGTGCTTGAATTTCTTGCCGGAGCCGCAAGGGCACATTTCATTGCGGCCGACCTTGCCCCAGCTCGACGGATCGTTCGAATTACGTTCCGCTTCAGCGCCATTGCCATTCCCGACCAGCGCCGGCGCCAGGGCCGGTGCCATCTCGTCTTCGCCCGTTGTCGGGTCGACCTTGTGCGCTTCCATGTATGGCAGTGACGCAGCCTCGTCGGTGGGCGGCGACTGGACGACCTCAACGCGCATGAGCTGCGCGGTCACCGCCTCACGCAAATGCGCCACCATTGCCTCGAACAGCGAGAAAGCCTCCGCCTTGTACTCGTTGAGCGGATCCCGCTGACCATATCCGCGCAAGCCGATCACCTGGCGAAGGTGCTCGAGCATGACGAGGTGCTCGCGCCACAAATGATCCAGGGTCTGCAGCAAAATGGACTTCTCGACGTAACGCATGACCTCGGGGCCCCATTTGGCCACCTTGCCCGCCATCCATTCGTCGGCGCGCCGCGTGATGCGATCGCGCACGTCATCAACGGTAATGCCTTCCTCTTTCGCCCACTCCTGGACCGGAAGATCCAGCGTCAGCGCTTCGCGCAGGCCATGATCGAGGCCGGCCGTGTCCCACTGTTCGGGATAGGCGTTCTCTGGAACGTGCTTGGCAACCAAATCTTCGATCATCGCGTGGCGCATATCGCCGATGGTTTCATCGACCGCCTCGTCGCGCATCAGCTCGAGCCGCTGCTCGAAGATCACCTTGCGCTGATCGTTCATGACGTTGTCGAACTTAAGCAGGTTCTTGCGGATGTCGAAGTTGCGCGCCTCGACCTTCTGCTGCGCTTTTTCGAGTGCCTTGTTGATCCACGGATGAACGATTGCCTCGTTCTCCTTCAACCCGAGCTTTTGCAACATGCCATCGAGCTTGTCGGAGCCGAAGATGCGCATGAGGTCGTCTTCGAGCGACAGGAAGAATTTGGAGTGGCCGGGATCGCCCTGACGGCCGGAACGGCCGCGCAGCTGATTGTCGATGCGCCGGCTTTCGTGCCGCTCGGTGCCGAGCACAAAGAGACCGCCGGCAGTCAGTGCTTTTTCCTTCAGCCGCGCAACCTGCTGGCGGATCTCGTCGGCGCGTGAGCTTTTCTCGCGCTCGCGCGGATCCTCGATATCGGCAATTTCCTGGCGGATGCGCATGTCGGCATTGCCGCCGAGCTGAATGTCGGTCCCGCGCCCGGCCATGTTGGTGGCAATCGTGATCGCGCCGGGCACGCCGGCTTGTGAAACAATGTAGGCTTCCTGCTCGTGATACCGGGCATTGAGGATGGCGAACACCTTGGTCTTGGTGGCGCCGTCGTCGCCCGAATAAAGCGCAGCGAACGCGTTGGGATCGGAGAAATCGTGCTGCTCCCAGCCCTGCTGCCGCAGCATCTCGGCAAGCTGCTCGGATTTCTCGATCGAGGTGGTGCCGACCAGCACCGGCTGGCCGCGTTTCTTGCAGTCCTCGATCAGCGTGATGATGGCGCGGTATTTCTCGGTTGCCGTGCGGTAGACTTCGTCATCGTCGTCGAGGCGCACAAGCGGCATATTGGTCGGCACCTCGAGCACTTCGAGGCCGTAAATGTCCATGAATTCGTCGGCTTCCGTGAGCGCAGTGCCGGTCATGCCGGCGAGCTTCTCGTACATGCGGAAGTAGTTCTGGAACGTGATCGAAGCGAGCGTCTGATTTTCCGGCTGGATCGGCTGATGCTCTTTCGCTTCCAGTGCCTGGTGCAGGCCTTCTGAGTAGCGCCGGCCCGGCATCATCCGGCCGGTGAACTCGTCGATGATCACGACTTCGCCGTTGCGCACGATGTAGTCCTTGTCGCGCTGGAACAGCTTGTGCGCACGAAGCGCCTGATTGACGTGATGCACGACTGAGACGTTTTCCACGTCATAGAGCGAATCGCCCTTGAGCTGGCCGGCCGCGCGCAGCCGTTGCTCGAGCTTTTCCATGCCGGCTTCAGTCAACGTCACTGTCCGCTGCTTTTCGTCGACCTCATAGTCGGTCTTGTCGAGCTGCGGAATGTAACCGTCGATCGTGTTGTAGAATTCGGAACGGTCATCGAGCGGACCGGAAATGATCAGCGGCGTGCGCGCCTCGTCGACAAGAATTGAGTCGACTTCGTCGACGATTGCATAAATGTGCCCGCGCTGGACCATATCCTCCAGCCGGTACTTCATATTGTCGCGCAGATAGTCGAACCCGAGCTCGTTGTTGGTGCCGTAGGTGATGTCGCAGTCATAGGCCTTCTTGCGCTGCTCATCGTCGAGCCCGTGCACGATAACTCCGACCGAGAGGCCGAGGAAATTGTAGATCTGTCCCATCCAGTCGGCGTCGCGCTTGGCCAAATAGTCATTGACGGTGACGACATGGACGCCGCGGCCGGAGATTGCGTTGAGATAAACGGGAAGGGTCGCAACCAGCGTCTTGCCTTCACCGGTCTTCATCTCGGCGATCTTGCCGTCGTGCAGGATCATCCCGCCGATCAGCTGGACGTCGAAATGACGCTGGCCAAGCGTTCGCTTGGCGGCTTCCCGCACGGTCGCGAAGGCGGGAACTAGAAGGTCATCAAGGGAGGTGCCTTCAGCCGCCTGTTTCTTGAAGTCGACAGTGCGCGCCTTCAGTGCATCGTCGGAAAGGGCTTCCAGTTCCTTTTCGAGGGCATTGATCTCGCCAACCCGGGGCAGATAGCTGCGGATACGCCGCTCATTGGCGGATCCAAACAGCTTGCGGGCGACGGCGCCGATCATTCGGGGACTCCTCAATAGGCCGGGCGCTTATATCACGCCGTCTGGGCCGGATTTGCTTCCGGCACTCCGGAATGCGGCACTTTTCGGGCAAATTCGACGTGAATCACGCCGGCCAATGGCAAACGGCCAAAGCTGAGCGAGAGATATGAGGGGGTCGGATTGTTGTCAATTGGCGGCTTGGCAAGGGCCGCAAACAGGCAGGTTCACGGGAGCGTCAAGGCCCGCGGATACAGTCGGCCATTGCAAAGCCACGGTTGTTGGGCGAATAGTCCGCGCGCCGCCTGCCCGAACCGGCGGCCATACATCCAAGGACGCTGTCATGACGATTTGTGTTCCCGCCGGCTTTCCGGTCCGATCCGGCCCGGCCAGCTTATTTACCGCTCTTGTGGCGGTGCTCTTTCTTATGACCGGGCCGCTCCATGCCCAGGACAAGGATCCGCTCGTCGCCAAGGTTAATGGCGTTGAGGTTCATCAGAGCGACCTTACCGCCGCCGAAGATGAAGCCGGACAGATCCCGCCAATGTCGCCCGAGGCCAAACAGGATTACCTGGTGCAGTTTGTGGCCGACATGATCCTCGTGTCGAAAGCAGCAGAGGACAAGAAGTTTGGCGATTCGGCCGACTTCAAACGCAAGCTTGAGTTTGCTCGCAAGAAGCTGCTGATGGAAGGTCTGCTGCAGTCGGTCGGCAAGCAAGGTCTCACCGACGCGGCGATGCACCAGGTTTATGACGAGGCGGTCAAGCAGATCGGCGATGAGAAGGAAGTGCATGCCCGTCACATCCTGTTCCGGGCGCCCACCGGTGACGACAAGGCGGGGAAGGAAGCCGAGGACAAGGTCAAGGCGGTGATTGCCCGCCTGAAGAAGGGCGAGGACTTCGCCAAGGTTGCCGGCGAAGTCACCGAGGACCCGTCGGGAAAGGCCAACGGCGGTGACCTCGGCTATTTCACAAAGGACCAGATGGTGCCGGAATTCTCTGACGCCGCCTTCAAATTGGAAGCAGGGCAGATTTCCGAGCCGGTGAAAACGCAGTTCGGCTGGCATGTGATCAAGGTTGAAGAGAAGCGCACAAAGCCGGCGCCCAAGTTCGAAGACGTGAAGCCGCAGATCGAAAATTTCGTGACGCGCAAGGCGCAGGCCGAGCTTGTCACCAAGCTGCGGGCCGATGCCAAAATTGAGCGAATGGACAAGCCGGCAAAGGCCGAAGACAAGCCCGCGCCTGCTGCACCCGCGAAGAAGTAACGTCGATCTTATTCATCAAATGTTTTCGTCATGGCCGGCCTTGTGCCGGCCATTTCGCTTAGGTAGGCACATGGACCTCTGTTTTCATATGACACGCTCATGAGCACGTCGGTTTCTCCCCTCGCCCCGGTCAATGTACCGGACATGCCGGCAATCCCCGGCGTCAGGCTCGCGACTGCCGCAGCCGGAATTCGCTATGCGGAGCGTACCGATGTTCTGCTCGCACTGTTTGAACCGGGGACGGCGGCCGCCGGCGTGTTTACGCGCTCGAAATGTCCGTCGGCGCCGGTCGAATGGTGCCGGGCGCGCCTGAAAGCGGCCAAGCCACGTGCGCTGGTGGTCAATTCCGGCAACGCCAATGCTTTCACCGGCAAAAGCGGACGCGATGCCTGCAAGTTCACGGCACAAATCGCGGCGCGCGCGGTCGGATGCAAACCGGACGACGTCTTCCTCGCCTCGACCGGGGTGATCGGTGAGCCGTTAAAGGCTGAAGCCTTTAACGGCGTCATGGAGGGCATGGTCGCACGTGCGCAGGCTGACGATTTTCCGGCCGCGGCGCGCGCGATCATGACCACCGACACATTCCCGAAGGTGGCAACGGCGACGGCGAAGATCGGCAAGGCCAAAGTCACGATCAACGGCATCGCCAAAGGTGCGGGCATGATCGCGCCCGATATGGCGACGATGCTCTCCTTTATCTTCACTGACGCAGCGATATCCGCATCCGCGCTGCAGACGCTTTTGAAGGACGGGGTCGCCGATACGTTCAACGCCGTCACGATTGACGGCGATACGTCCACGTCCGACACCTTGATGATGTTCGCGACGGGACAGGCCACGGGAAGCCCACGTATCGTCCGCGCCGCCGACCCGCGTCTGAAAGACTTCAGGAAAGCGCTGCACACCGTGCTTGCCGATCTCTCCGAGCAAATCGCGCGCGACGGCGAAGGCGCACGCAAACTGGTCGAAATCGTCGTGGAAGGTGCCGTGTCGAAAAGCTCGGCGCGCCGTATCGCCATGTCGATTGCCAATTCGCCACTGGTGAAAACGGCGATCGCCGGTGAAGATGCGAATTGGGGCCGCGTCGTCATGGCCGTCGGCAAGGCGGGCGAGCCTGCCAACCGGGACAAACTTTCGATCTGGTTCGGCGGCATCCGCGTCGCGCACAAAGGCGCGCGCGACCCCGGCTATGACGAGGCGAGCGTAAGCGCAGCAATGAAAAAGCCGGAGATCAGCCTGAAAGTGGCGCTCGGGCTGGGCAAGGGCCGCGATCGCGTGCTCACGTGCGATCTGACCAAGGAATACATCGCCATCAATGGCGATTACCGGTCCTAGAATCGTCGAGGCGGATGGGCTGTGGTGACCAGGATCGTTCTCGTTGCCGCCTGCGCGCTCATCGATGCCGACGGCCGCGTGCTGATCGCACAGCGGCCCCAGGGCAAGCCGATGGCCGGGCTATGGGAGTTTCCCGGCGGCAAGATCGAGAATGGCGAGCGGCCCGAGGAGACCCTCATACGGGAATTGCGGGAGGAGCTGGGAATAGTTGTCAGCGAGGCCTGTCTCGCCCCCCTCACCTTCGCGAGTCACACTTACCCGGACTTTCATCTGCTGATGCCGCTGTATGTCTGTCGGCGCTGGGACGGAACGGTCACCCCGACGGAAGGCCAACGAATTTCCTGGGTGAAACCAAACAAGCTGCGCGACTATGACATGCCGCCGGCGGATGTGCCGCTGATCGCACACCTCATGGCGCTGCTCTAACGGAAGCGCTCCGGCTTCTCTCCCGTCGATATTTCACTGGTACCGAGTGCATCGGCCAATCGTTGCGCCGCCGAGCCGGGTTTGAGAGGCTTCTGCTGGCTTTCGTGCGGCGCCCAGCCCGACAGCCAGACGATTTCAAAGCTTGCACGCAGGCGGCCGTCCGCGTCGGAAAAACGCTCCGCGTAAATCTCCGTCATTCGTCGCAACGTTGCGCGTTTCAGTGGCTTGCGCCGGCGCTCACGCAACACATTGGTGGCGCCCATGCGGCGCAGATCGCGCAGCAAGGCAAAAACCGAATCGTAACGCACGACCAACCGCTCGTTATCGATGACCGGCAATGCGAACCCGGCGCGCTGCAGGAGCGTGCCGAGCTCGCGCACGTCGGCAAACGGCGCAACGCGCGGCGAGATGCCTCCCTCGATCTCGCTTTCAGCCGCGCCGATGGCTTCGCGCAGCTCAGCGAGACTTTCTCCGCCGACCAACGCCGCCAATAGCAGTCCATCCGGCTTCAAGGCTCGGCGAATCTGTATCAACGTGCCCGGCAGATCATTGACGAACTGCAGCGTCAGCGCCGACGTCACCAGGTCGAGCGAGCCATCGGCAAACGGCAGCGTCTCTTCGTCGGCGCCGACACGTAAAAATGAACGATCTGACCCGGCCCTGAATTCAGCGGCGACGATGGTTGTCACCTTCCCGCTCGCGGCAAGTGCCCGCCGTACCGCATCCGTTGGGGTGCCGAGATCGACGGCGATTTCGAAGCGACGCAGCACCACGGAAAGCCGCTCACCCAGGTCATCGGCAACGCGGTCAAGCAGGAACGTTTCGGGGCCCAGCGAGCGAGCACGCTGTTGGCGCGCCCGAAGCAAGGACCGGTCAAATATCTGGGGACCTGACGACATTGATTTGTCCTGTCGCGCACCCGCGATTTTGTCACGCCCATCCCTGATTGCTACGGTTGCAGCATGAACGAGCTTGTTTCGGCAAGACCGGATACAAGGCCGGATAAAAGGTGGATACAGGGTCATCGCGTGCCGCTCGCTTTCGCGGCGGCATGTTAACGGCGTTGCGCCTTGCGCTCGACTTTGCACTGCCGCCGCTGTGCCCATCCTGCCGCGAGCCGCTCAACGAACGCATGGGCCTGTGTGCGTCCTGCTGGTCGAAACTGTCGCTCATCGAGCCCCCCTATTGCGCGCGGCTCGGCATCCCTTTCGGGTACGATCCCGGCCCTGGCCTGTTGTCGATGGAAGCCATTGCCAATCCACCGGCCTATGATCGGGCACGCGCGGCCGTGCGCTACGACGACGTCGCCCGCAAGCTTGTCCAGGGCTTTAAATATAGCGACCGGCTCGATCTCGCTCCCATGATGGGGCAATGGATGGCGCGTGCCGGCCGCGAGCTGCTGGCAGAGGCCGACGTGCTGACCCCGGTCCCGTTGCATTGGCGCAGGCAGTGGGCGCGGCGGTTTAATCAATCGGCCGCGCTTGCCGGCGCGATCTCGGCCCTCTGTCATGTGCCGGTTGCGCACGGTTCGCTCAAACGGGTGCGGGCCACGCCGCAGCAGGTCGGACTGTCAAAAACCGAGCGGGCTGACAATGTCCAAGGCGCCTTCCGCGTGCCAGCCGAACACGGGGCCGATCTCGCCGGACGGCGTGTAGTGTTGATCGACGACGTCCTGACATCTGGCGCCACCGTCGATGCCTGTGCCCGGGCCCTGTTGCGGGCGGGCGCCGCCCATATCGACGTTCTGGTATTCGCGCGGGTTGTGGCGCCGGCACGCGCTCCCATATAAAAGACGCTTACAAAGCGCAGAAAACATATGCCGCCCGTTGACATCTATACGACCCGCGCCTGTGCCTATTGCAATGCCGCCAAAGCTCTGCTGAAGCGGAAAGGCGTGAAATACAGCGAGATCGATGTCAGCAGTGACCTCGATCGCCGCGAGGAAATGATTCAACGCGCAAACGGACGCATGACCGTGCCGCAGATTTTCATCGGGACGATGCATGTCGGGGGCAGCAATGAGCTGCACGCGCTGGAGCGCGCCGGCACGCTCGACACATTGCTCGCCGGCGATGGGGCATCCGCATGAGCGCCGGTACCTTCAAAGCCGCAATGATCCAGATGCGCTCGGGGCTTACGCCCGGCGCCAATAGCGATGACGCCGTCCGCATGATCGGCGAGGCGAAATCGGCCGGAGCCGACTATGTGCTCACGCCGGAGATGACCAACATCCTGGCCGCCCGGCGCGAGCAGCTTTTCTCCGTGGTCGTCGAGGAAGAGGCGGATCCCTCGCTTGCAACCTTGCGCGAGGTTGCCCGCAAGCTCGGGATCTACGTCCATATCGGGTCGCTCGCGATCAAGATTTCACCCGACCGCGCTGCCAACCGTTCGTTCCTGATCGGCCCGAAGGGTGACATCCTCGCACGCTACGACAAGATTCATATGTTCGACGTCGACCTTGCAGGCGGCGAGAGTTATCGCGAGTCGCGCAACTACCGGCCCGGTGAATTGGCGGTGCTGGCAGATCTTCCGTGGGGCCGCCTGGGGCTTACCGTCTGCTACGACCTGCGCTTCCCCGCGCTCTATCGCGCACTGGCCGAAGCCGGGGCAACCATGCTGGCGATCCCGTCCGCATTCACCAAGCAAACCGGCGAAGCACACTGGCACGTTCTCATGCGGGCGCGGGCCATCGAAAATGGCAGTTTTGTATTTGCCGCCGCACAGGGCGGTAAACATGAAAATGGCAGAGACACCTACGGCCATTCACTGATCGTTGACCCTTGGGGGAGCATCATTGCGGAAGGTGGCACCGAGCCGGGGGTCATCATGGCCGAGATCAATCCTGCGGAAGTGGCTAGCGCACGCGCGCGTATTCCGTCGCTGCAGCACGGCCGGCGTTTTGAAATCGTTGAGCCGCTGGCGGAGCCGGCGCACCTCCATGTCGTGCGGAGGGCGGAATGATTCACTACGCACTCATTTGCAAGCAAGGCCACCAGTTTGAAAGCTGGTTTCAGGATTCGGCCGCCTACGACAAGCAGGCCAAACGCGGTCTCGTGACCTGTCCGCAATGCGGCTCGACCAAGGTGGAAAAAGCGATCATGGCGCCGCGGCTGTCGGCCACCGCAAAAAAGGAGCGCACGGCCATCCAGGCGCCTGCGGCAACGGCCGAGCCGACGCCTGTCCCGGCAGCACCTGCGCCGGTGGCAATGATTTCGCCACAGGAACAGGAGTTCAGGGCCAAGCTCAAGGAGCTGCGCGACCATCTCACCAAGAACGCCGACAATGTCGGCGCGAAGTTCCCCGAGGAAGCACGCAAGATGCACTATGGGGAAATCGATCACCGCTCGATCTACGGTGTGGCTACTCCCGAGGAAGCGACAGAGCTCTCCGAGGAAGGCATCGAATTCCATCCGCTCCCGCCGTTGCCGGACGAGAGGAACTGACTGGTCGTCTGCCTCTTGGCTGTCGTTCGCGCGAAAGGCGGGGCGACGGGAACGAACTAGTACGCCCACACCAGTAACGCGACACCGATGACCACAAGCACGATGCCGAGGCCTTCGCGCCGGGTGGTCGGTTGCTTGAATATGAATCGTGTGACGCCTTGCGCGAACAGCACCTCGACCAGCGCCAGCGTGCGCACATTGGCCGCGGTCGTGATGGCAAAGGCGAGGAACCAGAATTCCGACGCGAAAGCGCCCATAAATCCCGCAAAAAGCGAGGGCCGCCACGCGCGCGCAATGGCGTGCAGAACCTTGGGGTCGCGCAGCACGAGATAGGCGGAGAGCAACGCCGCCTGGATGACGAGACCGACTGTGACCGTAAACGTTGCCGCCAGCACGAAATCCGCAAGCCCGAGGGACAGGATCGCACCGCGATAGCTGATGGCCGACAGCGCGAACATTGTGCCGGCGCCGAGCCCGATAAGCGTCGACCGCGTGGTACCGGCATCGCTGGTGCGTGGCTTGAGCGAGATCACGATCACCCCGGCGGTCGCAATCAGGATCGCCGCAGCGGACAGCGGCGTGACTTTGTCGCCGAGAAAAACCAGCCCGAACAGCGCAACCTGTACAGGCTCGGTCTTGATATAGGCGTACGCGACGACGAACGATCGTTCACCCATCGCGGCGAGCATCAACGCGGTGGCCGCGATCTGTCCGAGCGCACCCGCGAGCACCCAGGGCCAGAAGGCGGGCGGCGGCGTCGGCAAGTGATCGCCGGTGATCGCGACGAGCCCGAGCAGAAAAAGCAGCGCGAACGGAAATCCGAACAGAAAACGCACATGAGTCGCGCCGACCGTGCCGAGGTTTGCGGTCAGCTCCCGCTGCATGGCATTACGCGCGGTCTGTGCCGCCGCAGCGATCAACGTGAAGACGGCCCAGAGCATAATGAAGTGCGGTCTCGTCAGGCGGCTGCTGACCGGATCTCCACCGCTTCAGGGAATTCGATGACCTCGCCTTTTTCGTTATCGATCAGCAGAAACAGATCGAAATAGCGGATGGTGGGCGCGCCGCCGGTGCGTTTGATCACTGATTGCCGCCATTCTTCGTCGTGCGCCTTTTGCGCGGCTTCGACCGATGGCCAGATATAGACGCCGGCACCGGTTTTGCCGTTGAGCTCGAGCAGGAAGTGCTTGCGCAGCAATTCCTTGTTGGCGCGCCATTTCGGAATCACGTTGCGGGCTTCCTCGGCCACTTGCTGACGGCTCCAGCCTTTCGGCGAATTGAATTCGACCAGTTCGAGAATCATGCGGCCTCTCCTTCTATTTCGGACGCTGCGCTACCAGCATGTAGTTGACGTCCATATCGGATGACAACTGCCAGCGGTCGGCAAACGGGTTGTAGATCACACCGCGCTCTCCGGTCACTTGCAGACCGTTGCGTTCGATTGTGTTTTCAAGCTCCACGGGCGTGACAAATTTGTCCCACTGATGCGTGCCGCGCGGAAGCCAGCGCAAGACATATTCGGCGCCGACAATGGCGAGCGCAAAGCTCTTCAGTGTGCGATTCAAGGTGGCGGTGATCATCAAACCACCAGGTCTGACCGTCGTAGCGCAGGTCGCCACGAACGCATCAACGTCAGCGACGTGTTCAACCACTTCCATGGCCAGCACCACGTCGAAGCGCTCGCTTGCGGCGGCCAGATCTTCCGCGGTCGTGGCGCGATAATCGACGACAACGTCCACACTTTCTGCATGTGCCCGGGCCGCATTGATATTGTCTTCCGACGGATCGGCGCCGACCATCTCCGCACCCAGCCGCGCCAGCGGCTCCGACAGGATGCCGGCGCCGCAGCCGATATCCAGCATGCGCAGGCCTTGCAGACAGTCCAGCTTTTTTGGATCGCGGTTGAAATGCGCCGCGGCCTGGTCGCGGATGTAGCCGAGCCGGACGGGATTGAACTTGTGCAGGGCCGCCATGGGCCCGCGCGGATTCCACCAGTCGGCGGCATGGCGTGAGAAACGCTCGACCTCGGCTTGATCGACCGACGATGCGCGACGCTTGCCTGCCATGCCTGTCTCCGGCCGCCCCGGTTTCAGCGGGCGGTCACCTGATTTCGAAATTCGAGGGGCGCGTCGATATCGTGCAGCGGCTCGATGCCAACGCCGGTCCCGCGAATGGTGATGTCGCCGAAATTGAGCATCCGTCCCAATATCGACTGATCGACATCCACGCTTTCAACCTTGTCCATGTTCATCTCAACCGTATGCCGGCGGATGAAGCCCCGCTTGTAGACGATGCGCCGGTCAGTCACATCAATCTCGGTCGTCCAACGCCGGAACCAGGCCCTGAAAGCCAGCCCAAGACCGGCCAGCGCACAGACAAGCGCGGCCAGAAGCACAACCGGCCCCGCAACGCCGCCAACGGTGAGCGCGATGAAAGCCAGCAGCCACAGCCCGATCGCCGGCAAATAGACGACCCAGTGCAGGGTCGTCGTATAGGCCACGGTCTCGCCGGGCTGCAGGATGTGCTCGATGTATCGCGTCATCAGACCCTGGATTCTTCGAACTATAACCACGTTGTAGCAGCGATGTTGCGGTTGCCGCACCCCGCCGGTATGTATACGCGCGTTTTCGGCCGGCGCTCAGGGCTTTAACGTTTGCGCCGGCCGTTTGTTAGCGCCTTTCGGCGCGTCCGGGAATGTCATGGCTCGTCTGGTGATGAAATTCGGCGGAACGTCGGTCGCCGACCTTGACCGCATCCGCAACGTGGCACGCCACGTCAAGCGCGAAGTCGATGCCGGCCACGACGTGGCCGTCGTCGTCTCCGCCATGGCGGGCGTGACCAATCAGCTGGTCGAGTGGTCTCGACAGGCGGCCATGCTGCACGATGCCCGCGAGTACGATGCGGTTGTCGCCACCGGCGAACAAGTCACCGCCGGATTGCTCGCAATCGCGCTCGAAGGCATGGGCGTGAACGCGCGATCGTGGCAGGGCTGGCAATTGCCAATCCTGACCGACAACGCGCACGCCTCTGCTCGCATTCTGGATGTGAATGGCGCGGAGTTGATCAAGCGGTTCAAGGAGCACGGGCAGGTCGCGGTCATCGCCGGCTTCCAGGGCATGAACAAGGAAACCGGCCGCGTCACGACGCTCGGCCGCGGCGGTTCCGACACTTCGGCGGTGGCGATCGCTGCCGCAATCGGCGCGGAACGCTGCGACATCTACACCGACGTGGATGGTGTCTATACCACCGACCCGCGCGTGGTGCCGCAGGCCCACCGTTTGGCCAAGATTGCGTACGAGGAAATGCTCGAGCTTGCCTCGCTCGGCGCGAAAGTCATGCAGGTGCGTTCGGTCGAGCTCGGCATGGTGCACAATGTGCGGATCTTCGTGCGCTCGAGCTTTGAAAAACCGGAGGACATCGACCCCTCCAAACCGCCGTCGGGCACACTCATCTGCGACGAAGGAGACATCGTGGAACAGCAAGTCGTCACCGGCATCGCATTTTCCAAGGACGAGGCGCAGATCTCGATTCGCCGGGTACAGGATAAGCCCGGGGTCGCGGCCGCCATCTTTGGTCCGCTCGCCGACAGCAACATCAACGTCGACATGATCGTGCAAAACGTTTCGTCGGATGGCGCCACGACGGATCTCACCTTCACGGTCCCCTCCGCCGACTATGAGCGCGCCCGCATGACGCTTGACAAGGCGAAGAGTTCAATCGGCTTCGAACGGCTGGACGGGGCAACCGACGTTGCCAAGGTCTCGGTCATCGGCATTGGCATGCGCAGCCACGCCGGTGTCGCTGCACAGGCTTTCAAGGCGCTTTCCCAGCAGAAGATCAACATTCTTGCCATCACCACGTCCGAGATCAAATTCTCGGTGCTGATCAAGGCCGCTCAGACCGACCTGGCAGTGCGCACGCTGCATACGCTTTACGGACTGGACAAGGCGTAGCTTTCATCAGTTCCCGCTTCATTTTTTATCATTCCGGGGGCGCCGCCCGAGGCAGCGAGCCCGGAATGACTTGCAAAAGGCGGACGGTTTTGAGGGGCAACGGCCGCTTTGGCTTGCCCCTTGCATGGGCCATTGGCTATAGCCTGAGCATAGGCGGCCGCCGGTGCGGAATCGCGCAGTCGCCGTTCGTACACGATTTGGCCATATAGAAGCCGCGGGCCCAGGCCGCGGCCAGAGGACCTCAATAATGCGTGGCGCGCTCGGCGGTCCGCGCGTGCTGCTGCGCCGGCTTCGCGAGGTTATGGCGGAGCCGGTCAGCGCACAGGATCGACTCGACAAAGTGGTGGTGTTGATCGCCGCCAACATGGTGGCCGAGGTGTGCTCTGTCTACGTCCTGCGCGTAGACGGAACGCTCGAGCTATACGCCACCGAAGGATTGAAGCGCGAAGCCGTCCACCAGACCGTGCTGAAGGCCGACGAAGGCCTGGTCGGCCTGGTCGCCAGCGAAGCCAATCCGATGAATCTGTCTGACGCGCAGGCGCATCCGGCCTTCTCCTACCGGGCGGAAACCGGCGAAGAAATCTATCACTCATTCCTCGGCGTGCCGATCCTGCGCGCCGGCAACACCCTTGGCGTGCTGGTGGTGCAGAATCGCGCGCGCCGCACCTACACTGAAGAAGAGGAAGAGGCGCTGCAGACCACGGCGATGGTACTCGCCGAGATGATCGCATCCGGCGAGCTGTCCTCGCTCGCGCAACCCGGCGCCGAGCCGGTCGCGCGCCACCCGATGCATCTGACCGGAAGCTCGCTGTCGGACGGGATCGCGCTCGGTCACGTCGTCCTGCACGAGCCGCGCGTGGTCATTACGGACGTTATCGCCGATGACATTCCACACGAACTCAAGCGGCTCGACGCCGCCATCGCCACCTTGCGCGAGGATCTGGATCGGCTGGTCGAACACCGCGATATTGCGGATGGCGGCGAGCATCGCGACGTGCTCGAAGCCTACCGCATGTTTTCGTATGACCAGGGCTGGCTGCACAAGATCAAGGAAGCAGTCATGACCGGTCTCACCGCCGAGGCCGGAGTGGAACGCGTGCAGTCCGATACCCGCGCGCGAATGCTGCGCGCCTCCGACCACTATTTGCGCGAGCGTTTGCACGACCTTGACGATCTCGCCAACCGGCTGATGCGCGTGTTGATGGGCCAGGACCACGCGCCGACCAAGGAGCAGTTGCCGGAAAATGCGATCGTTGTGGCGCGCTCCATGGGACCCGCGGCGCTGCTCGATTACGATCGCAAGAGGCTGCGCGGCCTCGTTTTGGAGGAAGGCGGACCGACCTCCCACGTCTCGATTGTTGCACGCGCGCTCGGCATTCCAACGGTGGGCGAAATCGACAATGCAACAGGCCTGGTCGAGACGGGCGACGCCATTATCGTCGACGGCTCCACGGGCCACATTCACATGCGGCCGCCGCAGGACATCCAGGCATCTTACGGCGAGCGGGTGAAGTTACGCGCCCGCCGGCAGGCGCAATATCGCGCGCTGCGCGAGCGGCCTTGCATCACCAAGGATGGCCACATAATTGCGCTGATGATCAATGCCGGCCTGACCATTGACCTTCCCCATATCGAGGATACCGGCGCCGCCGGCATCGGCCTGTTCCGGACGGAATTGCAGTTTATGGTCGCGCCAACATTGCCGCGTACCGGCGAGCAGCTTGCGCTCTATCGTGCCGTGCTCGACGCTGCCGGAAAAAAACCGGTGACGTTCCGCACTCTCGATATCGGTGGCGACAAGGTGCTGCCGTACATGCGCAATATCGAAGAAGAGAACCCGGCACTGGGCTGGCGTGCGATCAGACTGGGCCTGGACCGGCCAGGCCTGTTGCGCAGCCAGGTGCGCGCGCTTTTGCGGGCAGCCGGAGGGCGCGGGCTCAAACTCATGTTTCCGATGATCGCCGTTGTCGAAGAATTCGACAAGGCAAAGTCGCTCGTCGAAATCGAATTGACCCATCTGCGCCGGCATGGCCACGAGCTGCCTGAGCGCGTCGAGATCGGCGCCATGCTCGAGGTGCCTTCGCTTCTGTTCCAGCTCAATGAATTGCTGGAGCGTGTCGATTTTCTCTCGGTGGGCTCCAACGATCTGATGCAATTTCTGTACGCCGCCGATCGCGGCAATCCACGCGTCTCGGAGCGGTTCGATCCTCTTTCGGCACCCGTTCTGCGCGCGCTCAAGGACATCGTGGACACCGCAAAGAAGCACAACAAGCCCGTGACACTGTGCGGCGAGCTCGCGTCCCAGCCGGTCGGCGCGCTGGCGCTCATCATTCTGGGCTATCGCACCCTGTCACTCACGCCTTCCGCGGTGGGACCGGTGAAGGCGCTCCTGCTCGGACTCGATTGCCGCAAGGGCGAAGAGATGCTTCTGCCCTGCCTTGCGCAGCCGGTTGGGAGCGTGTCGATCCGCCAAAGACTCGAAGGCTTTGCGGCGACGGAAGGATTGCAGCTTTGACCATCCTGCCGCAGCAGAAACTGGACGCCCTGCTCGCCCGTCATGCGCTGGTGGAAAGCGAGCTCGCCAGTGGTTTGAGTACCGACGCTTACGTCAAGCTGTCGCGCGAATTCGCCGAGCTCAGCCCCATCGTCGAATCGATCAAATCCTATCGCACCACCGACAGGGAAATCGCCGAACTCTCGGCGCTCGTCGACGACTCCTCGACCGACGCAGAAATGCGCAAGCTCGCCGACGTTGAACGGCATGAATTGCAGGACCGCAAGGAAAGGCTGGCGCAGCAGATCAGGCTGGCATTGCTGCCGAAAGACGCGATGGACGATCACAATGCGATCCTCGAAATCCGCGCCGGCACCGGCGGCGACGAAGCCTCGCTTTTTGCCGGCGATCTCTTTCGCATGTATGAGCGCTACGCTGCCAAGCAGGGTTGGAAGACGGAAATCCTCTCCGCCAGCGAGGGCACCAAGGGCGGCTTCAAGGAAATCGTTGCCTCGGTGCGCGGCCGTGGCGTGTTCGCCAAGCTCAAATTTGAATCCGGTGTGCACCGCGTGCAACGCGTGCCCGATACCGAAGCATCGGGCCGCATTCATACCTCCGCCGCCACCGTCGCCGTGCTTCCCGAGGTCGAAGACGTGGATATCGATATCAACGATGCCGACCTGAAGATCGATACAATGCGTGCGCAGGGCGCCGGAGGTCAGCACGTCAACAAGACCGAATCCGCCATCCGCATTACGCACATCCCCAGTGGAATCGTGGTGTTCGTGCAGGAGGAAAGGTCGCAGCACAAGAACAAGGCCAAGGCGATGAATTATCTGCGCAGCAAGCTCTATGATGCCGAGCGCACCAAACGCGATGCCGAGAGAGCGGCGGAGCGGCGCGGACAGATCGGTTCGGGCGACCGGTCCGAGCGCATCCGCACTTACAATTTCCCGCAGGGCCGCGTCACCGATCACCGCATCAACCTGACGCTGCACAAACTGCCGCAGATCATCGAAGGCGAAGCCCTCAACGACGTCATCGACGCGCTGGTGACGGAACATCAGGCCGAATTGCTGGCGGCCGAAGGCGCGGCGTGAGAACAATTCCCGGGTTGAAGGACGGCGCTTCGGTGTCCGAGGCGCTCAATCTCCTCGCGCAGGCATTCCGTATGGCCGGCATCGAAGACGCGGATGTGGATGCGCGCCTGCTTGTCGGATACGCGCTTCACCTCGACCGCGCGCGTCTGATCGCCCAGTCGGATCGTATTTTGGAGGCTCGCGAAATCAACGTGATAAACGCGCTCGCAGCGCGCAGACTGAAGCGCGAGCCGGTATCGCGAATTCTTGGACAGAAGGAATTCTGGAGCATCGCACTCGCGATCACTCCCGATGTTCTGGTGCCGCGTCCGGAAACGGAAACGATTGTTGAAGGCGCGCTCGATTTCGTCGTGCGTGGCGGCCTGCGTATGGAAAAGCTGCGAATTCTCGATATTGGCACCGGCTCCGGCGCCTTGTTGCTCGCCCTGCTGCGAGAACTGCCGAACGCAACCGGCACAGGCACCGACATCAGTACCGGCGCTTTGAAAGTCGCGCGCGAGAATGCTGCCCGTTGCGGCGTTGAAGGCCGCTGCACCTTCGTCGTCTGCGACATCGCCTCGGTCGTTGAAGGCCCGTTTGATCTGATCGTTTCAAACCCGCCCTATATCGCACATGACGAAATCACGTCACTTGCGCCCGAGGTAAAAAATTATGATCCGACGGTCGCGCTTGACGGCGGCGATGATGGGCTTGCCGCCTATCGCGGCATCGCAGCTGACGCCAGGCGACTCCTGGCGCCCGGCTCCCGGATGTTCGTGGAACTAGGTGCTGGCCAGGAGGCGGCCGTGAGGGATCTATTTACCAACGTGGGATTAATCGCCGGGATTGCGCGTACGGATTTGGCCGGAATCCCGCGCGTGCTCGGCGCAGGTTTCGTGCCATGAGTGTGTCGCATTCCCGCCTGATGAAAAGCGCAGAGCTCGTTTATCGACGAAAAAAGCGCTTGGATTATGGCTCGGAAACGACTAGCTTCCGGTCACGGAATCGACCCGAGACGGTTGCATCGCCGTGAACCCTGGAGCAGCGGCTCTGTGAGGTGCGGCGCAAGGCGGATGACGAAGAGCCGGCATCGAAAAGACGGCAGACGAAATCGCCAGATACGGGTCTGAATGCTTTACCGGTTAGGCGCATCATTTTTCGAAACCTGGGACGATGCGCGTAACTAGAGGTTGGCAACGCTGCGGCAGGACCGTGGCTATGGGGTTGCTGCGACTATCGCGATAAAGAGCACAACGGCTCAATCATTGGCGCGGACAAGGAGTGCAGGTCCGTCCGCGCAATGAGGTTTGTTTGGACTTGCAAGTTGGTTGAGCGTTCGGCGAACGCCGAGACAGGCGAAAGGCGATAAACAGGCACATCATGAGAAACGGACAGAAGCGCATGCGCGGACGCGGTGGCAATAATCATCGCAAAAGCCAAAATCCACTGACGCGCGTTTACGAGTCAAACGGTCCCGACGTCAAAATTCGCGGCACCGCTTCGCACGTAGCGGAAAAATATATCCAGCTCGCGCGCGACGCGCAGAGTTCGGGCGATCCGGTTGCGGCCGAGAACTACTACCAACATGCCGAGCACTATTTCCGCCTGATTGCCGCCGCGCAGGAACAGTTCCGTCAGCAAAATCCATACTACAACCAGCAACCGCAGCAGCAGCAGCAGGGCGCCACCGGCCAGCAGACCGCCGACGAGGGATTTGACGGCGATGATGACGACGGCCAACCGTTCATGGGCCAGAACGAGCCGAGCTACGGACCGCGTGAACCTCAGCAGCAGCCTTATCTGCCGCGCGATGCCCAGCCGTTCCCGCCGCGCGATCAGCAGGTGCATAACCGCCCGCAACATCAGCCGCAGCAGTATCAACAGCAACCAAATCAGGGTGGCCAAGAAGGCGGACAGGAGGTCGGCGGCTTGCCGGCATTCATCACCGGCGGTGGCCAGCCGCAACAGAATCCCGGCCAGAACCAGAACGGTCACGACCAGGGCGACCGTGGCCAGGATCGTTTCGGCATGCATCGCCGGCGCCGACGTCATCGCGGCGGTGGATACCGTCCTGATCGCCCCGACTTTGGCGGTGGTCAACAGCAAGGCGCAGCGCCCCAGCCGGCTCACGACGAAGGCGGTGGCGACGAGCCCCGACAGCCGGAGTAAACGCAAGCCTGCACCGACGCGCGGACAATCAGCCGCCGGGTGACGGCGCCAATGCCGGTTCCAGCGCGGGTACCAGCCGCCGCTTCTCGCGTCGTGCCGGGATCGCGCGGTAGACCTGCTTGGTGGCTTCCACCAGATGCACGCCAGCGAACGGCGCCGACAGCGTCGCTCCCGTACGCTCCCACGCGACCGCCGTCCGCAAGAACCAGCCGCTCACGGGCGGTACGTAAAGGGCCTCGCTCCAGCCGGTTGGCGTGAACCAGGTTTCGCGCAGGAGTTGATTGATCTGGCTGCGCGAATAAGGTCGACCAGAGCCGAACGGCGTCGTATCCATGCGCGCCCACAGACCGCGCCGGTTTGGCACAACTGCCAACAGGCGCCCGCCCGATGCCAGCACCCGCCAGACTTCGCGCAAAAGCGCGCCGGGATCGTTCGTCATTTCCAGTGCATGGACCAGCATCACACGGTCGATGGCAGAATCTGCTAGCGGAAGTTCGTTTTCATCGACCAACGCGGAAAGCGCCGGGCGCGTGGTCGGCCATTTCACCACGCCCTGCCCGGCCGGCATGAGCGCGAGGCACCGTTCGGCCTCTTCGCGAAACAGGCCGAGATAGGGCGTCGCATAGCCGATGCCGAGCACACGCTGTCCGGCGGTATTCCCCCACAATGAGCGAATGCCGCGTCCAATGAAGCGGCGGGCCACGACGCCAAGCCGCTGGCCGTAGAAATTGCGCAGGTCCACGACGTCAATCGACATGGCGCCAAACTACCATGAAATGCCGTAGCAAACCGCTAACCTGCGGAACGCGCGGAGGTGCACGATCATTCACCCGCGTGATACGGTTAACCTTGTTCCAGAGTGCCAAGAGGACCAAGAGGACCAGGACCATGCCCGCCGAAACTCGTCTGTTTCTCTGCCGATCCGATAACTACGGGGTGCTGCTGCGTGACCCCGACAGCGGCGCCACCGCCGCGATCGACGCGCCCGAGGTGGCGCCGATCGAGGCAGCGCTCAAAGCGACCGGCTGGAAACTGACGGACATCCTGGTCACCCACCACCATGCCGACCATACCGACGGTATCCAGGCGCTGAAGGACAAATACAAATGCCGCGTGGTGGCCCCCGCCGCTGAAGCCTCGAAGATTCCGGCGGTCGACGAGACCGTGCGCGAAGGCGACAAGGTCAAGGTCGGTACGCTTTCGGGCAATGTGATCGAGACGCCGGGCCATACGCTTGGCCACATCGCGTATTGGTTTCCCGCCGACAGGCTGGCATTTGTCGGCGACACGCTGTTCTCCATCGGCTGCGGCCGCGTGATTGAAGGTACGCCCGAACAAATGTGGCGATCGCTGGTGAAGCTGCGCGACCTGCCGGACGATACCGAGTTCTATTGCGGGCACGAATACACTGCCGCCAACATCAAATTCGCGCGCACTGTCGAGCCCGACAACAAGGCGCTTGCCGCGCGTGAGGCGGAAGCCAGGCAGGAGGTCGCCGCAGGCAGGCCCACCATTCCGGTAACAATCGGCGAGGAGAAACTGGCCAATCCGTTCCTGCGTGCCGATGTGCCGGAAGTGGCATCCGGCATCGGAATGAAGGGCAAGCCGGCCGCCGAAGTGTTCGCCGAAATCCGTGCGCGCAAGAACAAGTTCTAGCTTGCCCGCATGCGTACACCGACCGCCGCCGAGATGATCCGTGCGCTTGACCTCAAGCCGCATCCGGAGGGCGGCCACTATCGCGAAACCTTTCGCGATCCAAAGTTGGTGGAAGGACGTCCCGCCTCGACCGCGATTCTGTTTCTGCTGGCGCGCGGCGAACGCTCGCACTGGCACCGCATCGATGCGGTGGAGATCTGGCATTACTACGCGGGCGCACCGCTGAAGCTGTCGCTGGTCGACGGCTCCAAGGAGGAAATCTTCCGCCTGGGGGCTGACATCCATGCTGGTGAGGTCCCGCAAGTGACGGTGCCGGCCCGCGCCTGGCAGGCCGCGGAAAGCCTCGGGCCGTGGACGCTCACAGGCTGCACCGTTGCACCGGGTTTTTCCTTCGAAGGTTTTGAACTGGCGGCCAAAGACTGGTCGCCGCTATGATGCGGTCATAACCGGACTTGTTCCGACCAAGACGAACTGAAGGAAAATCCCGTGACCATGAAGCTCGATCACGCACGCGACGTACTCGCGCGCGCAAACCGAATGATTGCGCATGAAGGCGTTCTCGACGCTTTCGGCCATGTCACAATGCGTCATCCAACCGACCCCGGGCGCTATCTGATGTCACGATCGCGCGCACCGGAGCTGGTGCAACCGGACGACATTCTCGAATTTACACTCGACTCGCAGTCGGTGAAGCCGACGGACGTGCGCCTCTACGGTGAGCGAGTGATACACGGTTCAATTTATCAGACCCGGCCCGATGTGAATGCAGTGTGCCACCATCACGCCCCGTCGATCTTGCCGTTCTGCATTTCCGGCGCAGAGCTCAAGCCGGTCTATCATCTCGGCGCCACGCTGGGCGAGAAAGTGCCGTTCTGGGATGCGCGCGACGATTTTGGTGACACCACTCTGATTGTGGCCAAGCCGGAGGAAGGCGCTTCGCTTGCGCGCGCCCTCGGGGCCGGCTGGATCGTGCTGATGCGCCGTCACGGCGCGACGGTCGCGGGCAGGACGCTGGAAGAGCTCACATTTCGTACCATTTACACAGCGCGCAATGCGGCGCTGCAGATTCAGGCCCATGCACTCGGCCATGTCTCGCCGCTCAATCCAGCGGAGACAGAACTTGCCGGCGAATATAATTTGCGGCCGGGTCCTGTCGCGCGTGCCTGGGAATACTGGAACGTGCGGCTGGACAAGGCGGAAGGCACCTGGCGCCCGAAAAAGGCAAATCCTCGCCCGAAGAAAAAATCACCGCCGAAGCGAAAGACGAAACGTCACCGCCGAGGATGACCCGGTTTCGCGCGCTACTTGCGGCCATTGCGGCCCATGCACGCCAAATAACCTTCTAGCGCACGGCTTTTGTGCACCTTGAGACCGTCTCTCCTGAAATACTTCGGAAAAGCAACGCGCCCGCCATCAAGCGTTTGGGTCGCTTCCTGTCCTTCGCGCGGGCGCAATTTCATGCCTTCGCGCTTGACGCCGCTGGGAGGGGGAAGGATGCGGCCGCCGTTCTGCACGGCGCATTCGCAGGCAACCTTGTCGTAAACGTCCTTGCATTGCGGATCGGTGTCCTGCGCCGACACGGATCGGACGATCAACGGCAGCAAAAGGCCGGCGATCGTTGTTCCAACCAGAAATGCCTTCATCGGATGCAATGACTTCTAGACAAAAAATTGCCCGCCATTGGCGGAAAGCGTCGCGCCGGTGATCAGCCCGGCTTCGTCCGAGGCGAGGAACGCGACGCAGCGTGCGATTTCCTCAGGCTCGCCGAGGCGACCGATCGGGATCAGAGGCAGAATCGATTTCTCCAGGACGTCCTTCGGCACCGCTTGCACCATTTCGGTGTTGATGTAGCCCGGGCAAATTGCATTGACTGTAATCCCGGAGCGGGCGCCTTCCTGCGCGAGCGCCTTCGTAAACCCGAGCTCACCGGCCTTGGCGGCAGAATAGTTGGTCTGTCCCGCCTGGCCCTTCTGTCCGTTGATCGACGAGATGTTGACGATACGACCAAACTTGCGTTCGCGCATGCCTTCGATCACCGGCCGGCACATGTTGAACAGCGAGCCGAGATTTGTGTTGATGACGGCCGACCACTGGTCCGGCTTCATGCGATGGAACATCGCATCGCGCGTGATGCCGGCGTTGTTGACGAGCACTTCCACCGGACCGACCTCGGCTTCGACTTTTTTAATGCCATCCGCGCAGGCCTCGTAGGACGAGACGTCCCACTTGAACACCGGGATGCCGGTTTCCTCCTTGAACTTCTGCGCGGCCGTGTCGTTGCCGCCGTAATTGGCCGCAACCTTGTAGCCGCCGGCTTTCAGGGCTTTGCTGATTGCTGCCCCGATGCCGCGAGTTCCACCTGTTACCAACGCAACGCGTGCCATGGTCGACCCCTCCGCGCCATCTTCTTAAAACATCATGGCCGGGACAAGCCCGGCCATGACGCGAATTTCATTGCCGAACGGGCTACCGTTGGCGCGGCTAGCCACGCTCCACGCACATTGCAATGCCCATTCCGCCGCCGATGCAGAGGGTGGCGAGGCCCTTCTTGGAGTTGCGCTTCTGCATTTCGTAAAGCAGCGTCGTCAGCACGCGGGCGCCGGAAGCGCCGATGGGGTGGCCGATGGCAATGGCACCGCCATTGACGTTGACCCTTGCTGTGTCCCACCCGAGGTCCTTGTTGACCGCACAGGCCTGCGCGGCGAAGGCCTCGTTGGCTTCCACCAGATCGAGATCCTCTTTCTTCCAGCCGGCTTTCTTGAGCGCGGCGCGCGAGGCCGGGATCGGCCCGGTGCCCATGATGGAAGGGTCGACACCGGCTTGTGCCCAGGACACGATACGTGCAAGCGGCGTCTTGCCGAGCTTGGCGGCCTCACTCGCCTTCATCAGCACAAGCGCAGCAGCACCGTCATTGATGCCGGAAGCATTGGCCGCCGTCACAGAGCCCTCTTTGTCGAAGGCCGGACGAAGCTTGGCAATCGAATCCAAGGTCACGCCGGCTTTCGGATACTCGTCGGTATCGACCACCACATCGCCTTTGCGCGACTTGATGGTGACCGGGATGATTTCGTCCTTGAACTTGCCGGCTTTCTGCGCGGCTTCGGCTTTGTTTTGCGAGGCGACCGCGAATTCGTCCTGCTGTTGGCGGGTAATCTGCCATTGCTTGGCGACGTTCTCGGCGGTAGTGCCCATGTGGTAGCCGTTGAACGCATCCCACAAGCCATCTTTGATCATGGTGTCGATCATTTCGAACGAGCCCATCTTTACGCCCGAACGCAAATGCTGGCAGTGCGGCGCCATGCTCATGGACTCCTGGCCGCCGGCGACCACGATGTCGCTATCTCCGTTGACGATCGCCTGATAGCCGAGCGCAACCGCGCGCAAGCCAGAACCGCATAGCTGGTTTACTCCCCATGCAGGCGTCTCAACCGGAATGGCCGCCGCAATCGACGCCTGCCGCGCCGGGTTCTGACCCTGGCCGGCGGTCAAGATCTGGCCCATGATCACTTCGCTCACTCGCCCGCCTTCGACGCCCGCCCGGTCCAGTGCAGCCTTGATTGCGACCCTGCCGAGTTCGTGAGCCGGCAAATTCGCAAATGCCCCGTTAAAAGCGCCGACGGGTGTCCGGACAGCGCTCACAATGACGATATCGTCTTTCATTCGATGCTCCTGTTAGGGTCGGGGGCGGCGGGGCCTGCCATTTTGGCACTGCCGCATCCTCGGCAGGCCCTCCGGGTCTGTCAACAAGACCTGTCGCGCGAATATCCCGGACAATTGGCGCTTTTCTGTCCCTTCCGCAAGGGACGCCGCGCCCTCTGCGATACTGCCGCGGTGCCACAAAACGGTGGCCCATTGAAGCGGAAATTGGCTATGCTCAAAGCCTTGGCAGGGGAAACGTAGTCAGACATGTCAGAAGAAAAAAAAGAGCCGGTAACAATCAAAAAATACGCCAATCGGCGGCTCTATAATACCGGAACCAGTACGTACGTGACGCTCGAGGATCTCGCCGCCATGGTCAAATCCGGCGAGGACTTCATCGTCTTCGATGCAAAGACCGGCGAGGAAATCACGCGCTCGGTGCTCGCCCAGATCATTTTCGAACAGGAAAACAAGGAAGGCCAAAGTCTGCTGCCAATCGCTTTCCTGCGGCAGCTGATCCGTTTTTACGGCGACAGCATGCAGATGCTGGTGCCTCGTTTCCTGGAAGCTTCGATCGATTCGCTGACGAAAGAACAGGGAAAATTTCGCGAACAGATAACGCAGGCCTTCGGTGTCGGGGCTTTTGGTCCCCTCGAGGACCAGGTGCGGCGGAATATGGAAATGTTCGAAAAAACATTCGCCATGTTTGCACCGTTTGCGCGCGGGCAATCGAAACCGGCAGAAAAACCGCAAGGTTCCGGCGGCGAAATGGACGACCTCAAGCGTCAGCTCGACGAAATGCAGAAACGGCTGGACAGGCTCGGCAAGGAATAATTGCATCCTTGTCATCGGCTGCGTGAAACGCGGGTCCCGCTGATAACCTTATTGATCGACGCGGCTCACGATCATCTTTTTTTGACCCCCCAGGCGAATTTGCCTTTCGCAACCGGCGCGGCCGTCAACGTTAACGACGCATGGCCCACGGCGTGCGCATCGGATGAGGTAGAAGGAACGGCTGCTCAGCATTGAGACATTGCGATGCCGCCGGAGGAATTCGACACACCCTCAACCCAGCACGATCCACCGGAGCACTGCGGCTCCGAAGGCCGTGCAGTGGTCACGCTTTCGTCGGTCGACCAATCGCCTCAGCGGGCGGGTGGCTTTCACAGCGCGCCGTTCCTCGCTCAGCTCGTCGCGACAAAAGATCAGCACCCGCAGACCCGCGAACGCCGCCGCGCCGAACCAGAAATGGCATCTGCTGCCTATCGGGCCGCCGCCGCGCTGACCGCAGCTTAATATCCGAGGGCGCAGCCGTCCTTGCGCGGCTCCGAGCCGCCGATCAGCACGCCGCGGTCCCAATCGATCTTGATGGTCTGCGCGCCGCCCCAGGGCGAACTCGCCATTACAACATCGTGCCCCCGCGCCTTGAGCCCCGCGATCGTCGCGGCCGGCGTTCCGTGCTCGACGTCGGTCTTTTCTCCCTCAAAGAAGAAGCGCGGAGCATCGATGGCCTGCTGAACGTCCATGCCATAGTCGAGCATATTGAGGATGATTTGCGCGTGGCCCATCGGCTGATAGTGCGCGCCCATGACGCCGAAGCTCATGTCGCAGCGGCCGTTGCGCATGGCGAGAGCCGGAATGATGGTGTGCATCGGCCGCTTGTTGGGGCCGAACGCATTCGGATGACCCTGTTCAAGCGTAAAGCAGGCGCCGCGATTGGTGAGCATGATTCCGGTCTTCTCGGTGCAGATGCCGAGGCCGAAGCTGGAATAGAGCGAATTGATGAAGGACACCGCCCTGCGGTCGCGGTCGACGATCGTGAGATAGACCGTATCGTTGCCGGGTGCCGGCGCGCTCGGCAGTTTTGT
>DASSIJ010000078.1:0-9905 GCA_035692045.1 Pseudolabrys sp.
GAGATAGTCGAGCCCGACATCCACCAGAAACTTGAGCCGCTCGCGGATTTCCTTGAGCACGCGCACGCCGATTTCGTTTTGCTTGGGCGTGAGATCCTTCGGGAGATTTGTGAACCATTCGCCGGCACGCTTGACGCTGAGTTCGGCGACTTCGGAAATGTTTTTGGTCGCGATCTTGACGCAGAGCGCTTCCGGCTTGAGGCGCGCCCCGTGGCAGGCCGCGCAGGGCACGTCGGTGAAATATTTCTGCAGATCCTCGCGCGCCCATTCGCTCTCGGTTTCCTTGAAGCGGCGCTCGAGGTTGGTGATCACGCCCTCGAACGGCTTTTTCGTCGTATAGCCGCGCAGGCCATCGTCATAGACGAACTTGATGTCATCCTCGCCGGAGCCGTAGAGGATCGCATCCTGCGTTTTCTTCGGCAGGTCCTTCCATTTGGTGTCGAGCGTGAAGCGGTAATGCCTGGCGAGCGCATCGAGCGTCTGGATGTAATAGGGCGAGGACGATTTCGCCCAGGGCGCGATGGCACCCTTGCGCAGCGTCGCGTCACGGTCGGGGATCACCAGGTCGGCATCGATGTGCTGCTCGACGCCGAGGCCGCCGCATTCCGGGCAGGCGCCAAACGGATTATTGAATGAGAACAGCCGCGGCTCGATTTCGGAAATGGTGAAGCCGGAGACCGGGCAGGCGAATTTTTCGGAGAAAATCAGACGCTCCGCATTTGCATTACGCCCGCGGTTGGCGGCCGCGCCGCTCGCCTTCGTGTCGGCAAGCTCGACCACCGCCAGGCCCTCCGCCAGCTTCAGGCATTGCTCGAGTGAATCCGCCAGCCGCGTGCCGATATCGTTGCGCACGACCAGACGGTCAACCACCACGTCGATGTCGTGGGTGAATTTCTTGTCGAGCGGCTTGACGTCGCCGATTTCGTAAAAGGCGCCGTCGAGTTTCACGCGCTGGTAGCCTTTGCGCAGGAAATCGGCGAGCTCCTTCCTGTATTCGCCCTTGCGGCCGCGCACGACCGGCGCCAGCACGTAGATCCGCGTGCCTTCCGGCAGCGCCAGCACGCGATCGACCATCTGTGAAATGGTCTGGCTCTCGATCGGCAATCCGGTCGCAGGCGAGTACGGCACGCCGATGCGCGCCCAGAGAAGCCGCATGTAATCGTAGATTTCGGTCACGGTGCCGACGGTCGAGCGCGGGTTTTTCGACGTCGTTTTCTGTTCAATCGAAATTGCAGGTGAGAGGCCGTCGATCTGGTCGACGTCCGGCTTTTGCATCATTTCAAGGAATTGCCGCGCATAGGCGGAGAGGGATTCCACGTAGCGGCGTTGGCCTTCGGCATAGATGGTGTCGAAGGCGAGCGAGGATTTCCCCGAGCCGGACAGGCCGGTGAACACGACCAGCTGGTCGCGCGGAATGGCGACGTCGATATTCTTGAGATTATGTTCGCGCGCGCCGCGGATCGTGATCTGGCGGGCGTCGCTGCGGGCGGGCTTGTTGTTACGTTCAGCCATCGGACCTGTAGTAATGGGACCCGGTCATCGGATCTGTAAGGCAAAAATGCCCTCCCGGCGCCGCGGAACGCGGGGCCGCTTGGGCCTGCAAGTCGGAACGTAGTAAGAACGATGCGGTTTTGCCAGTGCGCGACGGCGATAGCAGTTGAAAACTGCCAGCAAAAAAGGCCGGCGCGAGGCCGGCCCTTTTGCTCAGACTTTGCTGAGGTTTCGCGCCTTCACCAGAACTTATAGTTCACGCCGAACCGGATGATGTTGACCTTGTAGCTTGCTGTCGTGCTCGCTCCGCAGACTGCGGCGCCACAGGTAGCGTCGCCAAGATTGGCGTAAAGGTATTCAACCTTCGCCGTCCAGGGTCCGAGAATTGCGTATTCGACGCCGAGGCCGGCGGTCCAGCCGGCCCGGTTTGATGTTGCGGTCCCACCATTGATGAGCATCTGGACATCGCCGAACGCGCCGCCCGCGGTGAGGTAGGGCAATGTGCGATCAAAGGCATAACCGATCCGGCCACGCGCGGTGGCAAACCAGCTGGTTTGAATCTGACAGCCGGGCGAACTGCAAAAGCCGGTCCCGGTACTGGTCGAACTTCTGATCCAGCTGCCGGCGGCGTCGCCTTCAAGGCCGAAGACGAATGGGCCGTTTTGCATGTTGAACCCGATTGTTCCGCCCACCAGGCCTCCGCCTGAGTCTGCGGAACCGGTCGCGAAGCTGCCGCTCCAGTCGGACGAGCCCCAGCCATATCCGCCGTTGATACCGACGTAGGCCCCACCCCAGTTGTAAGCAGGTGCCAACGCGGGTTCCTGATACCGGCCGCCGGGCATGTCGGCCGCGAAAGAGGGTGATGCCACGAGCAAAGCGAACGCAAACGCACGGCAGATGAAACGATTCATCGTGTGATCTCCTGGACGTTACGGCCGATCAGGCCGGTATTGGCGGCGGAGTGGGTGACTCGAACGCTGCGCTTTACGCCACAGGATTTTTGAAATTCACCAAGCGAATCAGGTCCATAGGATCGAAGAAAACATTTAACAAGGTATTGCGGTGGGGTGTGCGGCCAGGGTTTGCGGCTTGGCCGCCACATTGCATCGCATACGAAAAGGCACTAGAACATAACAAGAACATGATTATATTGGAGAGGTTCACGGCAGGCTTGCCGGCGGCGGATGCCCTGTGGATTAGGGCGAACGTCGTTGCCGCGCCCGTGGTCAGGCCATTTGGTGAGGACTAGGGTGAGTTTCGGTTTTTTTACAGGGCCCGCCCGGCATGCGGCCCTCAAACGGCGGGCGTTTGCGGCTTCTGGCGAAGCGGCACGCGACCATCGCCACGGAGAGCATCATGGCAGGTAGCGTCAACAAGGTCATTCTCGTGGGAAATCTGGGCGCCGATCCGGAAGTACGCCGCACCCAGGACGGGCGCCCGATCGTCAATCTACGGGTGGCGACCTCGGATACCTGGCGCGACAAGAATACCGGCGAGCGGCGCGAGAAAACCGAATGGCATCGCGTCGTCATCTTCAGCGAAGGCCTTGCCAAGATCGCGGAGCAATACCTGAAGAAGGGCTCGAAGGTTTATCTCGAAGGCGCTCTGCAGACACGCAAATGGCAGGATAAAGACGGGCAGGACCGGTATTCGACCGAGGTGGTGCTGCAGGGCTTCAATTCGGCGCTAACGATGCTCGATCGCGCCGGCGGCGGTGCGGGCTCTGACAACGGCGATTTCGGCTCGCCCGGCCCGACGGCATCGCGTGAGCGCAAGCCTGCACTGTCGGCCGCGGGCGGCAAGAACGACGACATGGATGACGAGATTCCGTTTTGATCTGTCGCGGCCTCATCCGGTTCACCCCCGCGCAAGCGGGGACCCAGGGCAGAAATTTCTGACCTCGTCATTGTCGCTCTTGGTGAGTGGTGGATGCGACGTCCACAGACTCCGCACACCCCCGCGCAAGCGGGGGTCCAGGGCAGAAATTTCTGACCTTGTAATTGTCGCTCTTGGTGAGTGGTGGATGCGACGTCCACAGACTCCGCTCACCCCCGCACAAGCGGGGGTCCAGTGTCATAGTTCATCGCTTTCTTTGTTCATATTCTTGCGAGTGAGCCGAACGGTACGCTCTACATTGGCATGACTGACGATCTGGTGAAGCGCGTCTGGTAACACCGCAAATGACTACATCCCCGGCTTTACTCAGCGATATGGCCTAAAGATGCTTGTTTGGTACGAGCCGTACGAGTCGCGGGAGTCGGCATTCATGCGAGAGCGCCGGCTCAAGAAATGGAATAGAGCCTGGAAGCTTGCGCTAATCGAACAGGAAAATCCGAGCTGGCGAGATCTTTGGACCGAACTCTCGGCACCTTAAAACAGTAGAGCAAGAACTGGATTCCTGCTTACGCGGGAATGAGCGGAGCGAGGTGCTCGCTCCTTCATCTCCAGCAGCGAGATCGTCAGCGAACAAAACGCAACGAATGTAACCACCGCATTCATGAAACGCGGAGGTCCGGCGTCAGCGACTAGCGTGGGCCGATCGTTCCCGATCAAGCCTTGATGTCGACCTTGCTGCTTGAACTGAAAGTTTCGGTGACCTGGATGTCGATACTGATGCTGTCGGTATCGTCATTGTTGTCAGGGTCGGCATTTGCGCTGTTCTGCGTTTGCGAGGGACCCGACGTGCCGGAAATGCCCCCGCCGCCATGGTGGTGGTGATGGCCGCGCGCCTGTTGCTGCTGTTGCAACGAGGCCAGCGCCTGTTGCGCATCTTTCAGATCGCCCGATTGCAGATCCTGGCCGATCTGCTGGAGCGCCTGTGCAAAAGGCCCATTGCCCTGAGCTGCGGGTGACGATGCCAGCGTGCTGTAGGCGTCTTGCGCGGCGCTCAGATTGCCCGATTGCAAGGCGTTGGTGAGCTGGCTGAAAGCCTGCCGGTAGGTTTGATAACTGGACGTCTGGGACGCACTGAACGATGAAATAGCAGAGATAGTCATGACTCTCGCTCCCGACGGGAAATGCATCCCGTGAATGAGAGTCGCCCCGCAGCCTGTTTAACGATTCGCGCTTACCGACTTGTAAATGCAAGTGGTTTGCAGGTGGCCGAGGCGCAAATGTTATGCGCTTTTTATTTGAGAGGGGATCATCATCCCGCAAGCGCGGTGCGCACGCCGTCGATCACGTACTGCACGGCCAGCGCTGCAAGTAACACGCCGAGCAGGCGTGAGGCCACGACATTGGCGGTCACGCCAAGCCATTTGGCGATACGTGCAGCAAGCGCAAAGACGACAAAGCAGATCGCGAGCACCGTCATGATCACCGCGAGCAGGATACCGAGCCGCATGGGATCGTGATCGCTGCGGGCGGCAAGCAGGATCGTGGCGGTGATCGCACCGGGACCCGCCATCAGGGGTATAGCGAGCGGGAAAGCAGCGATGTTGCGCACATGCTCTTCGAGGGCCTGCTCGGCCTGCTGCGCCTGACGCTCGATCCGCACGCCGAACACCATTTCCGAAGCAATCGAGAACAGCAGCAAGCCGCCGGCAATCCGGAAGGCCGGCAAACCGATCGACAGCGTATGCAACAGCCAGGCGCCGACCAGTGCGCTGCCGGCCAGAATGCCGGCGGCGATCAGCGCTGCACGGAGCGCGACGTTGCGCCGGGCGCGTTGGGGCAGGCCGTGGGTGATTGCCAGATACGACGGCACCAGGCCGATCGGATCGACAACGACGACCAGAGTGACCAGCGCCGAGATGAGAAATTCCAGCGGCATGCGTGGCGTTGAAGGTACTCTTTTGCGGCGTTTTTTGCGCGCGAAAACGGCCGGGCCACGGAACCTGTATGCTATCCGTAACCCATTGAATTAACGGTATATATTAGCCTGTATGGGTCTTTATTTCGGTTGGCAAAGCGGCCCTGAATCAGTTAGAAAATCCCCAACCAAAAATCCACGCAGGACGTTGTCTTGGCCGATACCGAACCCCCGAAATCGGGGGACGCACCGCCTTCCGATGTGCGCCCGATTTCGATCACCGAGGAAATGAAGCGCAGCTATCTCGATTACGCCATGAGCGTGATCGTGTCGCGTGCGCTGCCGGATGCGCGTGACGGCCTCAAGCCTGTGCATCGGCGCATTCTCCATTCGATGAACGAGCAGGGCCACACGCCCGACAAGAAATACGTGAAATCGGCGCGCGTGGTCGGCGACGTGATGGGCAAGTATCACCCGCACGGCGACCAGGCGATCTACGACGCGCTGGTCCGCATGGCGCAGGATTTTTCCATGCGCCTGATGCTGATCGACGGGCAGGGCAATTTCGGCTCGGTCGACGGCGATCCGCCGGCAGCCATGCGTTACACCGAATGCCGGCTGGCGCGCCCGGCGATGGCGCTGCTCGACGACATCGACAAGGACACCGTCGACTTTCAGGAAAACTACGACGGAAACGAGCGCGAGCCGGTGGTGTTGCCTGCACGTTTCCCGAATTTGCTGGTCAACGGCGCCGGTGGCATCGCAGTCGGCATGGCCACGAATATTCCGCCGCACAATCTCGGCGAAGTCATCGATGCGGCCATTGCGCTGATCGACAATCCGGCCCTCACCATCGACGACTTGATCAAGATCGTGCCCGGGCCGGATTTTCCGACCGGCGGCATCATCCTCGGCCGCGATGGAATCCGCTCGGCGTACAAGGATGGCCGCGGCTCGATTGTCATGCGCGGAAAGGTCGAAATCGAGACCGTCCGCAAGGAGCGCGAAGCCTTCATCATCACGGAAATCCCGTACCAGGTGAACAAGGCGACGATGGTAGAGCGCATCGCCGAGCTTGTGCGCGAGAAGAAGATCGACGGCGTTGCCGACCTCCGCGACGAGAGCGACCGGCAGGGCTACCGCGTCGTCATCGAGCTCAAGCGCGAGGCGGTGCCGGACGTTGTGCTCAACCAGCTCTACCGCTTCACGCCGCTGCAGTCTTCGTTCAGCGCCAACATCGTGGCACTCGACGGTGGCCGGCCGCTGGTTATGACGCTGAAGGACCTGCTCAGCGCCTTCATCGCTTTCCGCGAAGAGGTCGTCTCGCGGCGCACGAAGTTCCTGCTCGGCAAGGCCCGCGACCGCGCCCATGTCCTTGTCGGCCTCGCCATTGCGGTTGCTAATATCGACGAGGTGATCAAGCTGATCCGCGCCGCCAAAAATCCCGAGGAGGCGCGCGAGGCCCTCATGAAGCGCGACTGGCTGGCCAGGGATGTGGCCTCCATGGTGACGCTGATCGACGATCCGCGCCACAAGGTCAGCCCCAGGGGCACCACCAGGCTTTCCGCCGAACAGGCGAAGGCGATCCTCGATCTGCGTCTGCAGCGGCTGACCGCGCTCGGCCGCGAGGAGATCAAGGAAGAGCTCGACAAGCTTGCCGCAGAAATTGCCGATTATCTCGACATCCTGCGCTCTCGCTCGCGCATCCAGACGATCATCAAGACCGAGCTGGCGGAGGTGAAGAAGCAGTTCGCCACGCCGCGCCGCACTGTGTTCGCGGAGGCGACAGGGCAGGTCGAGGAAGAAGACCTGATCACACGCGAGGACATGGTGGTGACCGTGTCGCACCAGGGCTACATCAAGCGTGTACCGCTTTCGACCTATCGCGCGCAGCGGCGCGGAGGCAAGGGCCGCGGCGGCATGCAGGTGCGCGAGGAAGATTTCGTGTCGCGGCTGTTTGTCGCCTCAACGCACGCGCCGGTCCTCTATTTCTCGTCGCGCGGCAAGGTCTACAAGGAAAAAGTCTGGCGGCTGCCGATTGCAGCGCCGCAGGCGCGCGGCAAGGCGCTCATCAACATCCTTCCGCTGCAGCAGGGCGAAACCATCACCACGATCATGCCGCTGCCGGAGAACGAGGCCGACTGGGCCGCGCTCGACGTGATGTTTGCCACCACCAGCGGCACTATTCGCCGCAACAAATTGTCGGATTTCGCCGACGTGCGCCCGTCGGGCATCATTGCCATGAAGCTCGAGGACGGCGAAGCGATCGTCGATGTGCAGATCTGCACTGAAAAGGACGATGTGCTCCTGACCGCCAATGGCGGCCAGTGCATCCGTTTCGCGGTGCCGGAAGTCCGCGTGTTTCAGGGTCGCACGTCGCGGGGCGTGCGCGGCATCACGCTTGCGGCCAATGACCGCGTGATTTCGCTGTCGATCCTGCGTCACATCGATGTGACGGCGGAAGAACGCGCCGCCTATCTCAAGCGCGCCAGCGCCGTGCGGCGCGGCCGGGGTGAGGAAGAGGCAGGCAACGGTACCGACACCGAGGAAGGGGTCGGCGCGATCGAACTGGGCGAGAAGCGCTACGTCGACTTGTCGGCCGCCGAGCAATTCGTGCTCACGGTATCCGATCGCGGCTTCGGCAAGCGTTCGTCATCCTACGAGTACCGCACCACCGGCCGCGGCGGCAAAGGCATCGTGGCGATGGCGCTCACCAGAAAAACGGGGCGGATCGTCGGATCCTTCCCCGTGGAAGAAGCCGACCAGGTGATGCTCGTGACCGATGCCGGCAAACTTATCCGTACGCCCGTATCCGGTATCCGCATAGCGGGCCGCTCGACGCAAGGCGTGATCGTGCTCAACACCGCCGAGGACGAGAAGGTCGTGTCGCTCGAGCGGTTGAGCGAAGAAGGCGGGGAAGAGGAAGAGTAAACTAGCGCCGCGGCGGAAACGCTGCGTCCAAAGTCTGCAAATCCTGCGGTGTCAGCTTGAGCGTGAGGGCGATCGCGTTTTCTTTGACGTGGGCCGTTGAACCGGATTCAGGAATTGCGATGACGTTCCCGTCGCCGATCGCCCAGGCCAGTGCAACGGCGGCCGCGGTGCAGCCGTGCTCACTGCCAATTTTCGCAAGCGTCGGCTCGCGCAGCAGCTTGGCGCCTTCGCCGCCGAGCGGCGAATAGGCCATCACCGGCATCCCGCGGCGCGTGCACCACGGCAGGACGCCGCGTTCAATACCCCTGTCGCCGAGACTGTAGGGGACCTGATTGGTCGCGCAATGATCGCCACGCGGCACACGGAAGAGTTCTTCCATTTCGCGCACGCCGAAATTGGAGACGCCCCACGAACGGATCTTTTTCTTCGTGACCAGGTCTTCAAACGCCGCCACAACACGGGAAATGCCGACGTCTTTTTGCGGCCAGTGCAATAGGTAAAGGTCGAGATAGTCCGTGCCGAGACGCTTGAGGCTTGCCTCGCATGCGCGCGCGATGCCATCGCCGGCAACGTGCGTCGGCCACACCTTCGAGACCAAGAAGACCTTGTCGCGCTGACCGGCAATCGCGCGGCCGATGAGTTCCTCGGAACCGTAGAGTTCCGCCGTGTCGATCAGCGTCATCCCGGCGGAGATGCCGGTGCGCAATGCATCTATGATGGCACCCTCGGGGTACTTGCCTTTTGTGAGGCGGGCAGAGCCCTGGCCCAAAGCCGGCACGGTCCTGCCGTCACGGAATTTGACGGTTCGTGCCGCGGGTGGCGCTTGCGCCACTGCCTCAAGAGGCATTGTCAGCATCGCGGCTGCGCAGAGCCCGGTGAATTCGCGCCGGTTCAAGAGTCGATTGCTCGTGTCGATTGTCATATTTTTCCAGATAACTCAGGGACATTTCGCTAGTAAACTAACAATCGCTTGAAGTCCTGCCGGCCACCGGAGCTGCCATGAATTACCATCTGTTCTCGGCCTTCCTGCTCATCACATTCGTCCTGGTGATCGTGCCGGGTCCGATTGTCACTCTGGTGATCGCAACTGCAGCTACGCGCGGCACCCGCGCCGCGCTTGTCACGGTCATTGGGACTACGCTTGGCAATGCGGCGCTGCTCGCATGCATCGCGCTCGGCCTGAACTGGATCCTGAAGACATCCGCCGAAGTATTTGAGGTCCTGCGCTGGGTTGGGGCGGCCTACCTGATCTGGCTCGGAATCCAGAACTGGCGGACCGCCGGCCAGACCGCGGAGGCCGCTCCGCCACGTCACCGCGTGCACATATCGCGCGGGTTTCTCGTGGCCATCACCAATCCGAAGACGATCGCCTTCTTCACGGCCTTCCTGCCGCAATTCGTCGATCCGGCGCTGCCGGTGGGCTCGCAACTGTTCGTGATGTGCGCGGTGACGGTGGTGCTCGCCGGCCTCACCGACGCGGCCTGGGCCGTTGCGGCGGGCTTCGGTCGTGCCTGGTTCATGAAGCCGCGGTACAACACGTTGCTCGGCCGACTTTCTGGCGTCGTGCTGATCGGCGGCGGCCTATGGCTGTCGTTGGCGCGGCGGACAGGTTAGCAGTCCGCCTGCTCAATGATCTCGCCGGCCGGGCGATCAGCGACGGCGGCAAGGTAGCAACGCTAATGAGTGCTTTGATAGGGGATAAGAACCCCTACTGCCGACGCATTCGTTACCG
>DASSIJ010000079.1:0-6679 GCA_035692045.1 Pseudolabrys sp.
ATGTGGGCGGTCGGCGAGCTCAATCTTGAGCATCAACGCATTGATGTCGGCGGCGCGTTCGGCAAGAACAAAGAACCGGCGTATCTCGCCATGAACCCAAACGGCCTCGTGCCGACGCTCGAGGAAGAAGACGGTTTCCTCTTGTGGGAATCGAATTCGGTCGTGCGCTATCTCGCCGGCAAGCACGACAGAAGCGGCGCGCTTGAACCGAAGGATCCAAAACAGCGTGCGCTCGCCAGCCAGTGGATGGATTGGCAATTGTCGGTGGTGGGACCTGCGATCTTTCACGCATTTTGGGGCCTGATCCGTACGCCGCCAGAAAAGCGCGACATGACGGCCATCACGACCTCGAAGGAGAAAACCACCGACGCGATGAAAATGCTCGACGCGCAACTGAGCAGGACGCAATACGTCGCGGGCCCGTCATTTTCGTATGGGGACATTCCGGTCGGCATCATGTGCTATCGCTTTGTGCAGCTCGTACCCGAGCGCCCGTCGATGCCGAACCTCGATCGCTGGCATGAACTGATCTCCAAACGCAAGGCGTTCCAGGATCACGTCGCCAGCGTTCCACTGTCGTGAGCTATCGATGGGCAATGAAGCGCGCTGTCTCGGTCTGATCGGCGGACTTGGGCCAGGTGCAACCGTCCATTATTACCGTGAGCTGATCGCCGGGATCGAAAAGCATGACCGCGTGCCGCGCATGCTTATTGCTCATGCCGACTATCAGCACGTCTACGCCACTGTGACCGCGAAGAATTTCGACGGCCTTGCGCGCTATTTCGCCGGCCTGATTGCGAGCATGGCGGCGGGCGGCGCTGAACTCAGCGCCATTGTCGCCGCAACGCCGCACATTTGCGCCGCGCAGCTCACCGCCATATCGCCGCTGCCGTTTGTCAACATGCTCACCGAAGTGCCGCAGGCCGTGCGGGCGCGAGGCCTGAAGCGGGTGGCGCTGCTCGGCACCCGCTTCACGATCGAAACGCGCATGTTCGGCTGCCTCGATGGCATCGACACTGTCATGCCCGACACGGGCGAGATCGACACGATCCACCGGCTCTATACGGATTTTGTTACGGGTCGTGCATCCGACGCGCAAAGGGAAGAGTTGCGGAAGCTCGCGCAAACATTCGTTGCGCGCGATCGCGCCGAGGCTGTGTTGATCGCCGGGACCGATCTCGCAATGGTATTCACGGAGAACAATGCCGGCTTCCCGATGATCGATTGCGCGCGCGTCCACATCGACGCGATCGTACGGCGATTGCTAACTTGAGTATTTTCGGAAGAAACTAGAGGGCCTCGCCCTTCAGCAGCTTCGGCACGTCACCTGTGAACCCGGCTGCCTCGCGAATGAACATGCGCTTGAGCGCGGGCATTCGCTCGACCAGTCCAAGGCCAATGTCACGCGCAAGCCGCAGCACATCAGAGTGATTTGAGAACAGGCGGTTCAGGCCGTCGGTGGCGATGCCCATGGTCATGGTGTCGAAACGGCGCCAGCGCTGATAGCGCTCAAGGACGTCCGGTCCCCCGGGATCGAGGCCAAGCCGTGCCGCATCGGCGATCGCTTCGGCCAGCGCGGCGACGTCGCGCAGACCCATATTGAGGCCCTGTCCGGCAATCGGATGGATGATGTGCGCCGCGTCGCCGATCAAGGCCAGCCGTTCGCCGATAAACGTGCGTGCCGTAAACAAGCCGAGCGGGAAGGCGCGCCGCGGGCCGATGACCTTCAGCTCACCAAGCTGTAAGCCGAAACGTTTTTCGAGTTCTGTGTGAAACTCATCATCGGGAAGCGCGACGATGCGCTGGGCTTCGCGTGTATTTTCGGTCCACACGATCGAACAACGTTTTCCGGTCAGCGGCAGGATCGCAAACGGACCGGCGGGAAGAAAATGCTCGTCTGCGCGGCCGTTATGCTCACGCTCGTGCGCTACCGTCGTAACGATCGCAGACTGATCGTAGCTCCACCCGTGGTTGGCGATGCCCGCCCGCTCGCGGATCAGGGAATGCGCACCGTCGGCTCCCACCAGCAACCGGGCCGAAATCACCTCCCCATCCGCGAGTGAAACATCGACGACGTTGCCCGCATTTTCAAAGCCGGCCACCGCGCCGGCACGCAGATCGACGCCGAGGTCTCTTGCCTTTGCCGCCAATGCATCCACGAGATGCCGGTTTTCAACCATATGGGCAAATGGTTCGCCTTCCTCCACGTCGCCGCCGAAGGTCAGAAACGTCGGCCGCACCGCATCGTCGAGCTTTGAATCGGTGACCACCATGTCGAGGATTGGCTGGGCGTTGGGCGCAACCGCATCCCACACGTCGATCGCCTCAAAGAGCCGGCGCGCGGCCGCAGCGATTGCCGAGGCGCGCGGGTCCTTCGACTTGGCGTGCGCCAGCGTGGGATCGATAACGGTCACCGCGAACGGGTCGCCCAGCGCCTGGCGCAGCGCGATCGCGAGGGCGAGACCGGCAAAGCCGGCTCCGCCGACGGCGACCTCGGTTCGCTGACGTGAGGATCGGGCCTTGTTCATGGACATTCCTTGTAAATCCCGGCGCAGCATAGCAGGTTGAGGTCAGACTTTGACCTATTGCGGGCGTCCCTCATGTCTTCTGCAGTCCAGGATCTGCTCAACGTCCTCGATCTCGAACCGCTGGAAGTGAACCTTTTCCGCGGCCGTTCGCCCCAAGTTGGCTGGCAGCGCGTCTTTGGCGGCCAGGTCATCGGGCAGGCTTTGGTGGCTGCGGTGCGCACCGTCGAGGTCCGCCCGCCACATTCTTTGCACGCCTATTTCCTTCTGCCGGGCGACCCCAAAGTACCGATCATCTACGACGTCGACCGCATGCGCGATGGCAAGAGCTTTACCACGCGGCGCGTTACCGCCCGTCAGCACGGACATCCTATTTTTTCAATGCTCGTGTCGTTCCACACTGACGAACCCGGCCTCGACCATCAGGCCAAAATGCCGGACGTACCGCCGCCGGAAAACCTTCCGAGCGACGCCGATATGCGTGAGAAATTATTGCCGATGATGCCGGATCCGGTCCGGCGTTATTACGAGCGCGAGCGCCCGATCGAGCTGCGACCGGTGGAATTCGAGCGTTATCTCGGCAAGAAGATTCCCGGCGGACAATTCAACATCTGGATTCGCACCACCGGAAAACTGCCCGATCTCCCTGCGATCCATCAATGCGTCCTGGCCTACGCCTCCGATATGATGCTGCTCGACACGGCGCTCGCCCCGCACGGACGCACGCTATTTGAAAAGGATTTCATGGCTGCCAGCCTGGATCACGCGCTGTGGTTTCACAGGCCGTTCCGCGCCGATGATTGGCTGCTTTACGCGCAGGATTCGCCGAGTTTGCACGGCTCGCGCGGCTATGCGCGCGGACTTATATTTAAACGCGACGGAACGCTTGTTGCCTCGGTTGCCCAAGAAGGCCTGGTGCGGCAGCGACAAGAGACCTGAAGCTACAATGAAGCGATTGCTCGCGGCTTATCTTGTTCTGCTTTCAATCACGGCGGCCGCGCTCGGCGCATCGGCCAAGCAGTCTGCGCCATCTGGTTCTTTCGAAGGCGCGCCGCCGCAATACACCCGCTTTAGTGTCACAGAACTCGAGCGCGGTTTTCTCGCGCTTGCCTTCGGCTCCGATCTCCGCATCGGCGCCCGTCCGCTCGGCATTCGGCGATTCGACCAACCGATCAAGGCACGGGTGATCGGTGGCGGCACCGTCGACCGCAGCGATGCCATGTCACGCGTCATTGGAGAATATGCGCGCGCAGTTCCAAGCCTGGCGCTCAGCCTCGCACCATCAACTGGCCCGGCGGAAATTGAATTGCGTTTGATTGACGAGAAGGATTTTCAATCGGCGCTGCAGGCCGCCTTCGGCGACAAGATCGCGAGAGCCTTTGTCGCGCGCACTGATCCGCAATGCATGACCAGCGTCAAGTCGACCGCAGACGGAAGAATCGTGCATTCGGTTTCTTTCATCATCGTCGACAAAGGCGACGATGTATTCCTCGACTGCGCCTATCATGAGCTGCTGCACGCATTCGGTCTTTCGAACCACGATCAGCACAATCCGTGGACCACGCTCAATCAGAAACGCATGGTCGGTTATCTCTCGGTCTATGACCGGTCCTTGCTGACACTCCTCTATGACCCTCGTGTCAGGCCCGGCATGACAATGCGACAGGCGCGCGCCGTCCTGCCCGCCGCAATCGCCGACCTCGGGCTGGCAGTACTAAATCAAGGTCGATGAGTCAGTATCACTGACCTAGTTTGCCCGAAAATGCGGCGTCCTGCCTGTGGGCACAGCACGAAACCAGCTTATTTTTTAGGCTCGCTGCCGCTAGCTTGCGAAACCAATCACGGTGCCGGGCGAACCCGGGACGGCTTTTCAATGCGTACGCCACCGAAAGCGCGATGCGGTGTCCGGCTGATGACGCGCAAACCAGAGCTGCGTGACGCAAGCGCACCAGGGGGAGGAAGCCATGAAGCTGGTCATCGCTGTCATTAAGCCCTTCAAACTCGACGAGGTGCGCGAGGCGCTGACCCGCATCGGCATCCACGGCATGACCGTGGCCGAGGTCAAAGGCTACGGGCGGCAGAAGGGCCACACGGAGATCTATCGTGGCGCCGAATATGCCGTGAATTTTCTTCCCAAACTGCGCCTTGAGGTGGCAGTCGCCAGCGAGCAAGTCGACAAGGTCATGGAAGCGCTCACTGTCGCCGCGCGCACCGGACAAATCGGCGACGGGAAAATCTTCGTCACCCCGATTGAACAAGCCCTGCGCATTCGCACCGGCGAGACCGACGTCGACGCGCTGTAGAAAAATCCAGATCAAATTGGAGATGATGACATGACACGGGCATACCTGCGTCTTGCTCCGGTGATGGCGATGCTGGTGGTGACGTCGCCAGCTTTTGCGCAAAGCTCCAAGATCGACGCGGGCGACACCGCCTGGATGATCGGGGCGACCGGCCTGGTGCTGATGATGACGATACCGGGCCTCGCACTGTTCTATGCCGGCATGGTGCGCAAGAAAAACGTGCTCGCCACGATGGCGCAGAGTCTTGCCGCGACTTTTCTGATTTCTATCCTTTGGGCCGTCGTCGGCTACAGCCTCGCCTTCACCGGCGAGGGCGCGTTCATCGGGACGCTCGACCGCATCTTTCTCAAAGATGTGACGCTCGATGCGATTTCGCCATTGGCGAAAACGATCCCCGAGAGTCTGTTCATGATCTACCAGATGACATTCGCCATCATCACCGTTGCGCTTGTCGCCGGGTCGGTTGCCGATCGTCTGCGCTTCTCCGCGTTTCTGCTTTTCTGCGTTTTCTGGCTTCTGCTGGTCTATGTGCCGATCGCGCATTGGGTCTGGGGCGGCGGCTTCCTCGGCACCTATGGCTTGATTGATTTTGCGGGCGGCACAGTGGTGCACCTGAATGCCGGAGTCGCGGGCCTTGTTGCAGCCTACGTGTTAGGTGCCCGGCGAGGTTATGGTAGCGAGAATCTCGCCCCACATGATCTCACGCTCGCGGTGATCGGCACCGGTTTGTTGTGGGTCGGATGGTTCGGTTTCAACGGTGGCTCGGCGCTCGGCGCCAACTCGCGCGCGGCCATGGCGATTGTCTCAACGCACCTCGCTGCGAGCGCCGGCGCCTTCACCTGGATGACGCTGGAATGGTGGACGCGCGGGAAACCGTCGGTTCTTGGAATGATCTCGGGCGCCGTGGCCGGGCTCGGCACGATCACTCCGGCGTCGGGCTTCGTGTTGCCGATGCAAGGCGTGCTCATCGGAATCGTCGCCGGTTCAGTTTGTTTCTGGGCTTGCACCTGGCTCAAACTCAAAATCGGCTATGACGACTCGCTCGACGTGTTCGGCGTGCATGGCATCGGCGGGTTTACCGGCACCTTGCTCGCAGGTGTGTTTGCGGTTGGCGCGCTCTCTGCGAGTCCGGAACTGCCCGGCGGAATTCCCGGCCTGCTTGAGGGCAATCCGCAGCAGGTGCTCGCGCAGCTCTACGGCATTGTCGTTACGCTGGTGTGGTCGGGTGGCCTGACCTTCATCATTCTGAAAGTGATCAGCGCGCTCGTGCCGTTGCGCGTCCGCCACGAGGACGAAGTCATAGGCCTCGACGTGAGCTTGCATGGCGAGGCGATTCAATAAGGAACGGCGGTTTCCGCGCTGGTTGTCCGGCCGGCGCGGAAATTTTGCCCCAAGGCATCTGACTAATTTTTAAGCAGGCCCGTTCGCCACTGGCGCGTCTTTAATCGGCACGATTTCTCCACCTTTCGACCGATCAGTTATCCACCTTAATACACATGCACGATCAACGATTTAGCTCGCCGCCGGGCATCTGGCACGGCGTTTGATTCTATCTCCCCGGCCATGCCTGCGAAGCAAGCTTCGTGGGTCCGGCTCAGTGACCCGCCCGCACTGCGTGAATGTACAAAACGGGCCCAAGCGGGGATCGAATCCATGAAAATCGTCATGGCCATTATCAAACCTTTCAAGCTCGACGAGGTCCGTGACGCCCTGACCTCAATCGGCGTGCAAGGACTGACAGTTACCGAGGTCAAAGGATACGGGCGTCAAAAGGGCCACACGGAAATCTACCGTGGGGCGGAATATGCGGTGAGCTTCCTGCCGAAGATAAAAATCGAAGTGGCGGTGGAC
>DASSIJ010000080.1:0-4365 GCA_035692045.1 Pseudolabrys sp.
AAGGCCAACGCACTCGCCGGTTCGACCGTGACCCTCAAGCTCAAGAGCGCGGATTTCAAGATCCGCACGAGGGCACGCGCTCTGGGCGCCCCCACGCAACTTGCGTCCCGCATTTTCGCTGCCGGCCGCGACCTGCTGGCCCATGAGGTCGGAGCCACGCGCTATCGCCTAATCGGGATCGGTGTCAGCAACCTTGAAGAGGTCGAAGGCAACGAACTTGCCGATCTCCTAGATCGCCGCGCAGCGGAAGCCGAACACGCGGTCGACAGGCTGCGTTCGAGGTTCGGCCGCAACGCGGTGGTGAAAGGTCTGGCTCTGGACGACGACTAAGCTGGCCCTCAAGGGCACGGCTTCGCGTTTTTCAGTTCCAACGACGTCATCTCGCCGGTGATCGTGAAATCGGTGTAGTCGAGGACCAGGGCGCGCGAAATGCCATTCTCGTAGAGCTCGAAGCCGATCGAATAGACCGGCGTCTGCTCGCCGCCCTGCTCCGCCTTGTCGTCTTTCTTGTCAAAATAGCTGATCGTGACGGGCCAGCGCGTGAGCTTCGCCAGGGCCGGAGTTTTGGCAACCGCATCGTTTGGCGGTTTTTCGCCGGGGCTGATCGGTCGGCCGATGACAGTCAGCGTATTGAATAATTTTTCGCCGGATTCCGAGCCGTCATAGACCGGAAATTCAAGAACCGATTTACCTTCACGCGCCGCGGCGATAATCCGGCGCATGTGCTCGGTCGGGAATACCGCTCCCTCGGTCACATTGAAATTCATTTCTTTCGGTTTGCTCAGGCTCACTGCAACCGCCTTGGCATTGCGCTCGGCGTGGCCATCGACGATATCGGTGCGGCGCTCGTTGAACAGGTTCTCCGAACTGAAGCGGAATTTCCTGGCGTTGCCGTCTTCCCAGGTGTTGGATCGCAAATCGCTCAAAGCCGGCTGCCCCTCCCCGGAATCGAGTTCAGACACCTGGCGGAACTGCAGCTGGTAACCCTCGCAGGCATTGCCGGAGAAATCGTACAGGATGCGCCCGCGCACTGCCTCAATTCCGCGGCTGCCTTGCGACTTCGAAAGCTTGAGATCGTAAACTGCCCGATGCGGCGCGAGCGCCATCTGGTTGCCGGCCGCGGTCGCAGCGTCAAGCCCATCGGTCGCCAGGCCTGCAAGGGCAATGGCCAGGACCGGAGGAACCCAGCGTCGCGCGCCAGTCACAAGTTTCATCGGTTGGGACCTCTCCACCGCGGCATGGTACCGCCCGCTGGAGCACAAAGATGCAAGATCTGGGCAAGATAGAGGCCGCGGGAGATTCCGGCAACTACAGAAGCCGCAGCTTGCGCCGCGGCATGCAATGGCCAAGGATCGCCCGTTCCCACGCTGCGGAGGACAATTATGGCCGGATTGATTGAAAAGAAACTTTCAGGCCTCGGCGTTACTTTGCCGACCCCTGCCAGCCCCATCGCCAACTATGTGCCCTTCGTCCGTAGCGGCAATATACTTGTCGTTTCCGGACAAGTTTGCTTCGGCATTGACGGCAAGTTGGTCGCAAAGGGCCAGCTGGGTGCCGGCGTCTCGGTTGAGGACGGCCAGAAAGCCGCACGCGCATGCGCGATCAACCTGCTTGCGCATCTCAAGGCTGCACTTGGCGACCTCGACAAAGTGGTGCGCGTGATGCGGTTGGGTGGGTTCATCAACTCGTCACCCGGATTTGCCGACGGCCCGAAGGTCATGAATGGTGCCTCGGATCTGATGGTCGAAGTTTTCGGCGACAAGGGCCGCCACGCGCGCACGACGGTTGGCGTCTCAGCGCTTCCAGCGGACGCCGCAGTCGAAGTCGAAGGCCTTTTCGAAGTCTCCTGATTTCCGATGGCGAAGTTCAATTGGCTTACGGCGCGCCCAATCGCTCACCGCGGTCTGCACGACTCATCGGTCGGGGCTGTCGAAAACACTGCCGCCGCCTTTTCGGCGGCAATCGCCTCCGGCTACGGAATTGAGACCGATCTCCAGATCAGCGCGGACGGGGAAGCCATGGTGCACCACGACGATGCACTCGGCCGCCTGACGGAAGGCAGCGGGCTTCTCGCCGAGATGAACGCCGCTCAGATCCAGGCGGTTCGCTTCAAAGGCAGCACCGGGCGCATCCTTACGCTCGAGGAATTGTGCGATCTCGTTGCCGGACGGGTCGCCTTGCTGCTTGAGCTCAAAAGCCGTTTTGACGGCGATACGCGACTGGCCAGACGCGCAATTGATGTGCTCGCACGCTACAGGGGACCCGTCGCGTTGATGTCATTCGATCCCGCTTTGATCGAGTTCGTGCGCCACGTTGGATCGGACCTGCCGCGAGGCATCGTCGCCGAACGGTATTATTCGCACCCGGAATGGGATGGGCTGCCGGGCTTGCAAAAGCGAAGCCTGTCCTGGCTGCTGCACGCCCCGCGCAGCCGTCCGCAATTCCTGGCCTATTCGGTCAAGGATCTTCCAGCGATGCCACCATTGGTGGCGCGCATGATGGGTCTGCCATTGTTGACGTGGACTGTGCGCAGCGTGGACGACCGTAACGCGGCGGCACGCTGGGCGGACCAGATCATTTTCGAAGGCTGGCGGCCTTGAATTCCGCACGCCGGGCAGGAACCGGTCTGCCCGCCTCCACGGGGGCGGCACCTAAAGTCTCAGGTGAATCTCAGACGAGTTCCGGAGTAAAGTCGGGGCAGAAAAACTTGCCCCACATGACCGACGTCGAAATTCGAATTCGCATTGCACAGTCCCTGGCCGAGGTTGAGGCCGCGGGATGGAACATCTGCGCCGCCCAATCGGGCCAGAGCTCAATTAAAGCAAAACATGAAGTTAAACTAACATCTGAGGATAATTCGTCCCCGGAGTTATCCACGCGAGAACAACTGCATAACCCATTCGTTTCATATGAATTCCTGTCGGCTTTGGAGGAGTCAGGGTCAGTCGGCGGCCGGACCGGATGGCAACCTCGCTACCTGTTGGCGGAACGCCTGGATGGCACCCTTCTGGGCGCAGCCCCCTCCTACGTGAAGAGCCACTCCCGTGGGGAATATGTGTTTGACCATGGTTGGGCGGAAGCGTTCGAGCGCGCCGGTGGCGACTATTACCCCAAGCTCCAGATCGCCGTCCCGTTCACGCCTGTAACCGGCCCTCGTCTGCTCGCCGCGCCGGGCCCGCTGGCGGACGCCGTCCGCAGCGCACTCGCAAATGCCCTCGTCGACATCACGACGGCAAGCGAACTTTCTTCTGCTCACGTGACGTTCCTGACAGAGCCCGAATGGCGCGCGCTTGGCAAACTCGGTTTTCTGCAACGGACCGACCAGCAATTCCATTGGGAAAATGCTGATTACGCGAATTTCGACGATTTCCTGAACCGCCTCGCTTCCCGCAAACGCAAGACCATCAAACGCGAACGTAAGGAAGCTTTGCGCGCAGGTATCGAGGTATCCTGGCTCACCGGCAGCGATCTGACGGAAGCCGTGTGGGACGCATTTTTCGCCTTCTACATGGAGACCGGTTCACGCAAATGGGGCCGGCCCTACTTGACCCGCGATTTCTTTTCCATCGTTGGCCAGAGAATGCGCGACCGCATTCTCCTTGTGATGGCACGCCGTGCCGGGCGGTGGATCGCCGGAGCGATCAATTTCATTGGCGCTGACACGCTCTATGGCCGCAACTGGGGGGCAACCGAGCACCACCCGTTCCTGCACTTCGAGCTTTGTTACTATCAGGCCATCGATTATGCGATTGCGCACGGGCTCAAGAGTGTCGAAGCCGGCGCACAGGGCGAGCACAAGCTGGCGCGTGGGTACTTGCCGCACACGACCTATTCCGCCCACTTCATCGCCAATCCGGGCCTGCGGCGTGCCATTGCCGACTATTTGTCCCGCGAGCGTCTTTATGTACAGGCGACAGCCGAGGAGCTTGCGGCAGCCGCCCCATTCCGTAAGGATTTGGTGGAACAGGAGTGAGCCGATGGCGAGCTACGATCCAAACAATATTTTTGCCAAGATCCTGCGCGGCGAGCTGCCCTGCTACAAGGTCTACGAGGACGACAAGGTCCTAGCCTTTCTGGACATCATGCCGCGATCGCCGGGGCACACCCTGGTGCTGCCAAAAGCCCCCGCCCGTAATATCCTCGACATCGGCACCGATGACCTCACGCATGTGGTCGTCGTCGCACAAAAGATAGCAAAGGCGGCGATGAAGGCATTTTCAGCCGACGGCATCACTATCCAGCAGTTCAATGAGGGCGCCGGCGGCCAGGTGGTGTTCCACCTGCACCTCCACGTTATCCCGCGCAAGACCGGCGTGACCATGAAGCCCCCTGCCAGCGAAAAGGAAAAGCCGGACGTGCTGGCCG
>DASSIJ010000081.1:0-5498 GCA_035692045.1 Pseudolabrys sp.
GCGGTTATTCCGTCGCAGCCGGCCGCGATCGCAACCTTGGCCGCTCGCACGGGATCCGGATGACGGCCACCACGTGCGTTGCGAATGGTGGCAACGTGGTCGACATTGACGCCCAGGCGAAGACGATTCATGCGCTAGCCATTGACGCGTTCGGCCTTCGCCACCACGGACTTGGCGCGCAACTGCGCCAGGATGGCGGTGAGATGTTTGAGGTCATAGACCTCGAGATCAATCGTCACGTCGGTAAAATCGGGCGCGCGCCGCGTCATGCGTATGTTGTCGATATTGCCGTCATGTTCGGCGATGACTTGTGTGATCTGCGCAAGCGAACCAGGCTCGTTCACGGATTGCACCTCGATCCGCGCAGGAAAACGCCGCGGCGCCTGCTCCTCCTCGTCCCAGCGCACGTCGAGCCATCGTTCGGGCTTGTCCTCGAATTCGCTCAGAGCGGCCGACTGGATCGGATAGATCGTGATGCCCTCCCCGGGAGAAAGAATTCCGACAATGCGGTCACCCGGCACCGCGCCTCCGTTTGGAGCGAAACTCACAGGCAAATCGCCGTTGATGCCGCGGATCGGAATCGCCGGGCCGGCGGCGCTGTCCGGCACCTTGAATTTTACCGACGTCAGCTTCTTCAAGCCGAACCACCCGCTGTCCGATTTCGGCTTTGCAGCCATCGCTGCAGCGCGTTCTTCCTTGTAGTCGGGATACATCGCGCGGGCGACGTCGGAAGCCTTCAACTCGCTTCGGCCGACGGCTGCCATCACGTCCTCGATCGAGGCGCGAGCGAGGCGCGGCAATGCGCCGGTCAATTTTTCGTCCGAATAATTCATCTTGGCGCGTTGGAACAGGCGATCGACGATGCGGCGCCCAAGCCCCGCATATTGCGTGCGCACCGCGACGCGCGTGGCGCGCCGGATTGCCGCGCGCGCCTTGCCGGTCACCACTATCGATTCCCAGGCGGCCGGCGGCGCCCTTTGCGCTTTCGAGGTGACAATCTCGACTTCGTCACCGTTGACGAGTTCGGACGTAAGCGGCGCGATCTGTCCGTTGATCTTGCAGCCTACGGCGGTATTGCCAACGTCGGTATGCACCGCGTAGGCAAAATCGATCGGCGTCGCCTTGCGCGGCAATGCAATCAGCTTGCCCTTGGGGGTAAAGCAGAACACCTGGTCATGAAACAATTCGAGCTTGGTGTGCTCGAGGAACTCTTCAGGATTCGAACCTTCGGCCAGCAGCTCGATGGTGCGGCGCAGCCAGGCATAGGCGGTCGACTCCCGCGACAGCAGCTCGGTCGGGGATCCGGCATTGTCCTTGTAAAGAGCATGCGCCGCGATGCCGTACTCGGCGATCTCGTGCATCGACACCGTACGGATCTGCAGTTCCACCCGCTGCTTGCTGGGGCCGATAACCGTCGTGTGGATCGACCGGTAGTCGTTGCCCTTGGGCGTCGAGATGTAGTCCTTGAAGCGGCCAGGCACCATCGGCCAGGTGCTATGGACAATGCCGAGCGCCTGGTAGCAGTCGGCCAATGACTTTACGACAACACGGAATCCGAAAATATCGGACAACTGCTCGAAGCCGACCGACTTGCGTTCCATCTTGCGCCAGATCGAGTAAGCCCGCTTGCGGCGTCCCACCACCTTCGCCTCGATGCCGCGGTCAGCCAGTTTTTTGGCGAGCTGTTTCTCAATTTCCGAGATCAGCAGCTTGCTGCGTTCGCTGAGCGAATTGAGACGCGCCGTCACAACCTCGTACGCTTCCGGATAGATTTCGCGAAACGCAAGATCGTCGAGCTCCTCGCGCATCGCATGCATGCCCATGCGGCCGGCAAGCGGAGCGTAGATCTCAAGCGTCTCTTCGGCGGCACGCCGGCGCGCTTCGGGCGGCATGTATTCGAGCGTGCGCATATTGTGCAGGCGATCGGCGAGTTTGATCAGAAGTACGCGCACGTCATCGGCAATTGCCAGCAGAAGCTTGCGGAGATTTTCCGCCTGCTTCGCTTCCTTGGTGACCAGATCGAGTTTTTTGAGTTTGGTGAGCCCTTCGACCAATCTGCCGATGTCGTGTCCGAAAAGGCTGTCAATTTCGGCGCGGGTGGCCTCGGTATCCTCAATGGTGTCATGGAGCAACGCCGCGGCAATCGTCGCGTCGTCAAGCTTGAGCTCGGTCAGAATGGCCGCGACCTCGATCGGATGCGAGAAATAGGGATCGCCGGATGCGCGGCGCTGTTCGCCATGCGCTTTCATGGCGTAGACGTAGGCGCGATTGAGCAGCGCTTCGTTGGTGTTGGGATTGTAGCGGCGCACGCGCTCGATAAGGTCGTACTGCCGCATCATCGGCAGCTTTCGTGTTTGGGAAGGCTTTTCAATTGTTTGCGCTGCAGCGGCAACGGCCGGCGGGCGCGGGCCCCGGATCGGGGCCTGCTTCTGCATGCGCGGAAGATCAGAGCGCGTACGCGCCATATCTGCTGCCTCGGAAGCCACGCCGGAAGAAACTACCTCAAGATATCACGATGTTTTGCCGTGGCTGCAAGGCTATGCCTAACTGATTGATAAAAAGCGACGGCCCGGCTTTTGGCCGGGCCGTTACACAAAATTAAGCCAAAACCGCAGGGATCACTCGGCTTCTTCTTCCGGCGGTTCTTCCGGGGGCGCCAGGCCTTCAAGACCCTTGAGCAGCTCTTCCTCGGTCATGCGGTCGGCCGTTACCTCTGTGTCGTCTGAGTCCACACTGGCGCCAGCGCCGGCACCAATCAGCGGCACTTCGGGCTCCGGCTCATCGACCTCGACGTATTTCTGCAAGCTGTGGATGAGGTCTTCCTTGAGGTCGCCAGGCGATACGGTGGTTTCGGCAATCTCCCGCAACGCCACCACAGGGTTCTTATCGTTGTCGCGCTCGAGGGTAATCTGCGAGCCGGACGAAATCATGCGCGCCCGATGACTCGCCAGCAGGACGAGATCAAAGCGGTTCTCGACCTTATCGATGCAATCTTCTACGGTGACACGGGCCATCGGCTCGGCACTCCATTTGGTGGAACTTGTCCTGAAGTTGCCCGCTAGGTATCCTCTGTGGCACGGAATTTCAAGCATTTTGTCTTGGTTTAGCCGCAACCGTCTGTTACCCGACCTTTGCGAGATCACAGGCAAGCCGATTGCACGGGATTTTATCGGTACCGCGTGATTGCGCGGCGGCACCCAATTGATTGGAGATGCTGCAATGCTCTGTTAACGCCGATCTAAAACGCGCGCGACGCACCCCTGCGTTAGCGTGCCGGGAAGATCTGGAAGTCGCCACTCATGGTTTGTGAGAAAAAACAATGACCGTACCCGGGGAAAAAATCGCTTTATTCATTGATGGTGCCAATCTTTACGCTACCGCAAAGTCCCTCGGCTTCGACATCGACTACAAGCGGCTGCTCCGCGAGTTTCAGTCGCGCGGTTACCTGCTGCGCGCATTCTACTATACCGCCGTGATCGAGGATCAGGAGTATTCCTCGATCCGCCCGCTGATCGACTGGCTCGACTACAATGGCTATTCGGTCGTCACCAAGGCGACGAAGGAATTCGTCGACCAGACCGGGCGGCGCAAGGTCAAGGGAAACATGGATATCGAGCTTGCGGTCGATGCCATGGAAATCGCGGGCACGATCGATCACATGGTGCTGTTCTCCGGTGACGGCGACTTCCGCTCGCTGGTCGAGGCCGTACAGCGCAAAGGCGTACGCGTTACCGTGATTTCAACGGTCACCACCCAACCGCCAATGGTCGCCGATGAGTTGCGCCGGCAGGCCGACGTCTTCACGGATATCGTCACGCTGCAAAGCAAGATTGGCCGCGACCCGTCCGAACGCCCTGCGCGTCCTCCGCGCGACGAACGCGGCGAGCCGGCGGGCCACACGCCTCAATTCCTGCAACGACCGCCAACCACGCCGCAGCGCGCCAGCGTGCCTGTCGGCGCCGATGACGACGACGAGTCCTTCGAATAGCGTTTTTGGTTTGCGCGTGATCTTATCCGAAAACCGGTATCCACTTTTCGGGATCACGCGCTATGGCAGGGATCGACGGCAAGCCTGGGCGCGACTGCCCGCGCTGCTCGCGGCTTGCGACGTATCGCAAAACGTGGCGCGCCAAGGAGCCGACCTGGTTCAACGCGCCGGTCCCCTCGTTCGGCCGCCTCGATGCGCGTCTGTTGATCGTGGGCCTCGCACCCGGCCTGCAAGGCGCCAATCGGACCGGGCGTCCGTTCACCGGCGACTATGCCGGTGTCCTGCTTTACGAGACGCTTCACAAGTTCGGCTTTGCGCGCGGTGAATACGGCGCACATCCCGACGATGGACTTGAACTGATCGACTGCCGGATCACCAACGCGGTGCGCTGCGTGCCGCCCGAGAACAAGCCGACTCCGGAAGAAATAAGAACCTGCCGCGATTTTCTGACGCCAACGATCGCCGAGATGGAAAAACTGCGCGCCGTCGTTGTGCTCGGCCGTATTGCGCATGAGAGCACTGTGCGCGCGCTCGGCGCCAAACTATCCGATGTCACCTTCAGGCACGGCAGCCGTCACCAGCTCGGGCCAATGTCGCTGTTCTGCAGTTATCACTGCTCCCGCTACAACACGAATACCGGGGTGCTGACGCCGGAAATGTTTCGCGACGTCTTTGCGGACGTGCGGCGACATTTAGATAGCGCATGATCCTTTCCGAAAACCGGTCCCCACTTTTCGGGGTCATGCGTTCGACAGCGCATGATCTTTCCCGAAAACCGGTCCCCACTTTTCGGGATCATGCGTTCGACGCCTGAAGCCAGGCGATCACTTCCTCGGCGTTCTTGTCGGGCGGGAAAACCGGATAGAACGCCTTGGTGATCGTGCCGTCATCAATGACAAGCGCCATGCGCTTGAGCAGCGTCATTCCGGCGGCAGAGAATGTTGGCAGTTTGAGCGCCCTGGTCAGCGCCAGCTTCTCATCCGATAAAATCGCAAACGGCAGATGCAGACGCGTTGCCGCCTCGCGTTGGTAGGCGGTGTCTTGCGTCGAGAGGCCATAGAGTTGCGCCACCCCCAGCCGCTTGAGCTCGCCGAAATGATCGCGGAACGAGCAGGACTGCGGCGTACAGCCTCGCGCGCCGGGGATCTGGTCCCAGCCGTCGGGCGGATCGACACCCGGCACGCCCGTTCGCGGATAGATATAGACGACGGTACGGCCCTTGAGCTTCGACAGGTTGACCGGCGCGCCTTCGGTCGCCGGCAGCGCCACGTCGGTTATTTTCGCGCCCGCCAGATGGCGCGCCGCGCCGTCATCCTCCGGCACAGGAATTCCCGGCGGCAGAAATTGCGGATTATGCGTGCCCGGCGCTTCGGTCATTTCCGATCTCCATAGCTCATAAATTCCATGAGCGAGCCGTCGGGATCGCGGAAATAGACCGACGTGCCCGGACCTCTCGCGCCAAAACGCTGCATCGGTCCGCGCTCGATAGCGATACCCTGCGCCTTGAGAT
>DASSIJ010000082.1:0-4135 GCA_035692045.1 Pseudolabrys sp.
CCGTTGTCCACCACATCAATCACAATATCGTCGCCATCACGCGCGGCGAAAACGCGGATCACGCCCTTACCGAGCTCACCCGGCGGCACCGCCGCAATAGCTTCGGTCGCATTCTTGATAATGTTGGTAAGGGCCTGTGAGATCAGCCGGCGATCAAATCGAGCTGGCATCGGATCTTCGGAAACATCGGCAGAGATATCGATTTCCGAATTGCCGACACGCATCAAAAACACCGTTTGCCGCACGACGTCCGCGACATCCTCGGCAGCAACCACCGGCTTCGGCATGCGCGCAAAATGGGAGAATTCATCGACCATCCGTCTTATGTCATCGACCTGTCGGACAATGGTGTCCGTGCACTGTTCAAAAACGGCGCGGTCTTCGGTGATCATCTTCCCGTACTTGCGGCGCAGGCGTTCGGCTGAAAGCTGAATCGGCGTAAGTGGATTCTTGATCTCATGCGCGATGCGTCGTGCCACGTCCGCCCACGCTGAGGTCCGCTGCGCAGCCACCAGCTCGGTAATGTCATCAAGCGTTACGACGTAACCGCGGTCGCTATCGCCCGATTGCTCGCTCGTGACGCGCACCGACAAATTGCGTTCGCGGCCGTTGCGGCTGATGGTGATCTGGTCCTGCGTAGGCGCGCCGGATTGCGCCGCAGTCATAATGCCCGCAAGCTCGGGCAGCACTTCGGTCAGCGACTGACCGAGCGCTTCTTTTTCCTGACGCCCAATCAATTTTTCCGCTGACCTGTTGAGAATGCTCACGTTCCCGTTGCCGTCCACGCCGATAACGCCCGCACTGGCGCCGGCAAGCACGGCCTCGGTGAATCGCCTGCGGCTGTCGATGAGATCGCGCGCGTGCATGATGTCGTCGCGTTGCGTACGCAATTCCTGCGTCATGCGATTGAACGTCTCACCGAGATGCGCGAGATCGCCCTCCCCCTGACGCACCGGGACACGGACATAGAGGTTTCCGGTTGAGACGGCATTGGCCGCGCCTATCAAGCGGCGGATGGGCGCGACCAGACGGTTGGCAAAATTAAAACCGATCCAGACAGCTGAAAGAAGTACGATCAATGCGATCACGGTGTACATCAGCCCAAAGGCGACCTGCACACCGACGCGTCGCGCCTCCAGCGCGGCATATTCCGTGGCGCTCGCCCGCGTTGCCTGCAGCTGTGGCACGACACGCGGATCGAGCAATCGCGTTATATAGAGGTAATGGTCCTCGTATTGTTCGAGCCTTATGATCGCCGCGACATAGTTGGTGTCGGGCAACAGGACGATTTGCGGCTCTTTGTTGGTGATGTGGGGTAATGCGTCGCGCGGCGGCAACGCGAATGTCTGATTGACGTTCGCGTCCGCGCGCGCAACGACGTTAAGTTCTTTGTCGATCACGATCGCGGCCGCCAGACCGCGAACCGAAGCCTGGAAAGTCAGATATTGCCGGAGCTTGTCGGGATCCTGATCAAAAACCGTTTTTGTGCGGGCGATGTCGAACGCCATGAGCATGATATCCGACCGTACGATCTGGGCGTGATCCCGCAGATAGGCTTCCGCCACGATAAGGGAGTTCTCGATTGCCGATCGGGTGCGCGTGGAGAACAGCCGGTCAAGCCCGCGATCCAGTGTGACGCTCGCAACGATCGCCACCATGATCGCCGGAGCGGCAGCGATGATCGAGAACAGCCCGACAATGCGCACATGCAGCCGAGCCGCCGCGCGGCCGCTGCGCCGCGCCTGCACGACCTGCCACACCTCGCGTACGATGAGGCCAAGCAGCAACAGTACGGTTGCTGCATTTGAAAGCAGCAACGTCACCACGACATAGTGGGTGGGCGAGATTGGGGTGAGGTCGGCGAGAACGATGAAGGTGAGCAAAGCCGAAAGCAGGGCCAGCCCTACTGCGATCGGACCGAGAATGCGCGTTTCGCCCCGTCGCGTGGGAGCGCCCGCAAGTGTCTCGGCAGAGGCGGCTTGGTCGACGCTCATTGGCCCCCGGCACGTGGAGATTTGGAGGAGCAGCCTCCCTGGCTATGCACGCCAGAGGCAGGCCCTCCCGTGCACTGATGCTTTTATACAACAATGTTGCTAAATTGCGACAATTCCGCGGCGCAAAATCCTCAGATCAGGAGGGTTGCTCAGCCGCCGCTGCGGAAAACCTGGATGTCGAGGTCGCGGATTTTTTTCCGCAACGTATTGCGGTTGAGCCCTAATAGGTCGGCGGCGCGGATTTGATTGCCCCGCGTAGCGGCCAACGCAGCTGTCAGCAACGGAAATTCGATCTCGCGCAATATTCGGTGGTAGAGGCCGGCCGGCGGCAACCCGTCCTCAAATCCTGCAAAATAGGTGGCGAGGTGCCGCTCAACGACACCCCCGAGGTTTTCCTCGCCGTGCGGCTCATCACTGCCGGCCGGAAGTAGCGGCTGAGCCAACTCTGCGTCCATTACAGCAGCGGTGATCGTTTCCTGCGGATAGAGCGCCGCCAACCGGCGCGCCAAATTCTCGAGTTCGCGCACATTACCGGGCCAGCGATGTCGCTTGAGACGGTCGAGGCCGGCCTGGTCGATCTGCTTTGGCGGCAAGCCCTCACGCTGGGCTTGCGCGAAGAAATGCCGAATAAGATCGGGAATATCCTCGGCGCGTTCGCGCAACGGCGGCAACCGTAGCGGCACAACATTCAATCGGAAGAACAAATCCTCGCGGAACAGACCTTGCTGGATCAAAAGCCGCAGATCCTTGTTGGTTGCGGCGATAATGCGCACATCACTCTTGATTGGTGTACGTCCCCCGACCGTCGTGTACTCGCCCTGCTGCAACACACGTAACAGTCGCGTCTGGGCTTCCATCGGCATGTCGCCAATCTCATCGAGAAAAAGTGTGCCGCCTTCAGCTTGTTCGAAGCGGCCCGCGCTGCGCGTATTTGCACCGGTGAACGCACCCTTCTCGTGGCCGAACAATTCGGATTCGATCAGGTCGCGCGGAATTGCCGCCATATTGATGGCCACAAAAGTGCCGGAGCGCCGCTTGCCGTAGTCGTGCAGAGCGCGAGCCACCAATTCCTTGCCGGTGCCTGACTCGCCTGAAATCATCACCGTCAGGTCGGTCTGCATGAGGCGGGCCAGCACCCGGTAAATTTCCTGCATGGCGGGAGAACGGCCAACCAGCGGAATGCTTTCGAATTCGTCGTTTTTCGTGTTCGCCGGCCGCGGCTCCTTTGGTTCCGACAGAGCACGGCCAACGATTGCAATGAGCTCCTTGAGGTCAAACGGTTTCGGCAAGTACTCGTAGGCCCCACGCTCGGAGGCGCGAATTGCCGTCATGAAAGTGTTCTGCGCACTCATCACGACGATTGGCAGATCGGGTCGCGCCTTTCGGATCCGTGGAATCAGATCGAAGGCATTCTCGTCAGGCATGACGACATCCGTGATCACCAGGTCGCCGTCGCCCTGGGTAATCCAGCGCCATAGCGTCGCGGCATTGCCCGTTGAGCGGACTTCATAGCCCGCACGCGATAGGGCCTGGTTCAGGACGGTGCGGATCGCTGCATCGTCGTCGGCAACTAGAATGCTTCCGGTCGGCATATCTTGTCTCACGGGCTCTGAACCGGCGGGGCGTTGTCAGTGGCTTCGCCATCGCCGCTGTAAACCGGCATTAGCACTCGGAAGATGGTTCGCCGCGGCTGCGACTCACATTCGATGATGCCGCCGTGGTCGCCAACGATCTTCGCGACCAATGCAAGGCCAAGGCCACTTCCGCTTTGTTTCGTAGTTACAAAAGGATCGAACAGATGCGGCATCAAATCTTCGGGCACGCCTGGCCCGTTGTCCTTGACGCAGAATTCAAGCGGTAACGAGACGCGCGCTTTACTGCCCGGCATGGAGAGCCGCACACCTGGACGAAACGCGGTAGTGAGCTGTATTTCGCCATCGGTTGTGGTCTCCCCTATCGCCTCGGCGGCATTCTTCAGCAGGTTCAGAAAGACCTGAACGAGCTGATCACGGTTGGCCAACACGGACGGAAGCGACGGATCGTACTCTTCGACGAATTTGATGTGCCGTCCAAAACCTGATTGCGCCAGCCTTTTAACGTGATCGAGAATGACGTGAATATTCACTGGCTCACGATCGATC
>DASSIJ010000083.1:0-8134 GCA_035692045.1 Pseudolabrys sp.
CGGTGGTGTTTCCACATTCCGTAAGGCGCAAAAATATAGCCAAGCAGCGCCCAAACAATCATCCACGTTATCGCGACCCAACTCGGCAGCTCGACTAACGCCTTTGCCGCGAGCGGGACAAACATTCCGGCCAGCCACACGAGCGCAACCGTCAGCGCCTTGCCCCAACCAAGGTTGGCTGAGACATAGGCGCGATAGGCTCGCAAGTACTCACCAAGATCCCGCATTTTTTCAACTTAGCATACAATGGGTCGCCGAGGCGAAAGTGCGTTCCCATTCGGCTTTGCTAAGAACTGATGTCCGTCAATGACGCAAAATGGACATGACGCTGATGCGACTCGATTGGGGGGCAGAAAATTGATGGGCAAAGAACTAGGAGACGCATCCGTGCTTAGCGCTGCATAAAAATTTGGCGTCGTGAAACACGCAAACGTGAATTTGGCTTTCGTTGCCGCTCGCCACCTCATCGGCAAATATCCAAGCCGTTGGTGGTAAATAGTCCGATCTTGGTATTGAAGGAGCTTTGCCATGGAATCGGGAGATATCGACCATGGTCGCCGCCGGTTTGTCGAAGTTGCTGCTGTCAGTATTGCTGCTGCGGCTACCTTGAGCTTGCTTCCCGAGTATGCGGCTGCCGCAACCGAAAATAGCGCAATCCGCCCGTTCCGCATCAACGTTCCGGAGGATCAGCTCGTCGATCTTCGCCGGCGCATCGTTGCCACGCGATGGCCCGATCGGGAGACGGTCAATGACCGGTCGCAAGGCGTGCAACTCGGAGAATTAAAGGAAATTGTGCGGTATTGGGGAACGGACTACGACTGGCGTAAAGCCGAGGCCAGGCTCAATGCCTTTCCTCAATTCATAACAACGATCGATGACGTGGACATTCACTTCATCCACGTCCGCTCGCGTCATCCGAATGCGCTCCCGATCATCATCACGCACGGCTGGCCCGGATCCGTCATTGAGCAGCTTAAGATCATCGGTCCGCTCACGGACCCGACCGCGCACGGAGGCCGCGCCGAGGACGCATTCGATGTCGTGATCCCATCCTTGCCGGGCTACGGCTTCTCCGGAAAACCCAAAGGCACCGGCTGGGATCCGGACCGCATCGCGCGCGCCTGGGCCGAATTGATGAAGCGCCTCGACTACACCCGCTACGTCGCGCAGGGTGGAGACTGGGGTGCGCCGGTCACGAGCGCGATGGCGCGTCAGGCTGCGGCAGGATTGCTCGGCATCCATATCAATTTGCCGGCGACGGTGCCGCCGGAGGTGGCGGCAGCACTCGGCGGCGGACCCGTGCCGGCAGGACTTTCCGAAAAGGAACGCGCGGTGCTCGAAGCGCTCATGACGAATGCGAAAAACGGGAATTCAGCGTACTTCACGATGATGACCGCGCGACCGCAAACCGTCGGCTATGGCGCGACGGACTCGCCGGCCGGCCTCGCGGCATGGATACTTGTGCATCCAGGCTTCGCGCAGTGGGCGTATGGCAACGATACCGGAAAATCGCCCGGGAAAGACGACGTGCTGGACAACATCACCTTGTACTGGCTGACCAACACCGCGACCTCGGCAGCGCGGCTGTACTGGGAGAACGGCGCACGAGGCAGCGTCATTGTTGCGGCCGCGCAGAAGACCGGCGAGATATCGCTCCCGGTCGCAATCACGGTGTTTCCGGATGACGTCTATCGCGCCCCCGAGACATGGGCCCGGCGCGCCTATCGCAATTTGATCTACTTCCACGAGGTCGATAAGGGCGGACACTTCGCCGCGTGGGAACAGCCCGAGCTTTTCAGCGCCGAGCTGCGAGCCGCCTTTAAGTCACTTCGGTAGTCACGCGGCTCAGCTGTGAGAGTCATTGGAGGTTCGACGCTGGATAGGATTGGAGTTTGCGCACATGAAAACAGCTCAAATGATGGCGATAGCGGTGCTGATGGCCGCAAGCGGAATGGTGATGCAAATGGTGCAAGCGCAGCAGCCGGGGACGAAGCGCACCGATCTCCAGCGGCACGATCTCAGCATTCCTGGGCGCGAGGCCATCCAGGTGCGCGTCGACATCGGGCCGGGAGAAGTGGCCCCCAGGCACAGACATCCGGGCGAAGAGATCATCTATGTCCTCGAAGGCACGCTGGAATATGAGGTCGACGGTAAGCCGCCGGTGACGCTCAAGGCTGGCGACGTTCTATTCATCCCGTATGGAACGGTCCATTCGGCAAGGAACCCGGGAAGCGTCAATGCGGCGGAGCTCGCCACGTATGTCGTGGAAAAAGGCAAAACGCTTCTTGAACTCGCCAAATGATTTTCCCTGCGAGACGCGAGAACGAATCCAGGAAGCTGTGCAATGAAAGTGAGCAAACTTCTACTCGCCGCGGTCCTTGTCATTGCGATCGGTGCGCCGATTGCAGGCTTTGTGGGGGATATCAAATTGCCGCGCTCGTCGATACCCACGGGTGAACCGATCGCATTTTTTCACGGGCTTGGCAGCGGCCCAACGGCCAATCAATCCGGGCTCGCGTCTCTTGAACGCGCGGACGCGTGGCTCAATTCGCCGCCGCTGTCGGCATCGGCCTTGCGCGGAAAGGTCATCCTTGTCCATTTCTGGACATACACCTGCATCAACTGGTTGCGCACGCAGTCCTACCTCCGCGCCTGGGCGGAGAAGTACAAGGACAAGGGATTGGTCGTCATCGGCGTCCATACCCCGGAATTCAGATTTGAAAAGAACATCGACAACGTCCGCCGGGAGGTCAAAGCACTGCGGGTCGACTATCCCGTCGCCGTCGACAGCGAGTACGTGATCTGGCGCGCCTTCAACAGTAACTACTGGCCGGCGCAGTATTTCATTGATGCGCAGGGGCGCGTCCGGCACACGCATTTCGGCGAGGGCTCCTACGACCAATCGGAAATGGTCATTCAGCGCTTGCTGATGGAAGCCGGCGCCGATGGAATCGGCGATGGCCTGGTGACGGTCGAGCCACGTGGCTTCGAAGTGGCTGCCGATTGGGCCACTCTCAAGTCTCCGGAAAATTATGTCGGCTACGAACGCACCGAGGGCTTCGTGTCTCCGGGCGGCGCAGTTCGCGACAAGTCTCACACGTATGAAGTGCCCGGACAGTTAAGACCGAACAATTGGTCGCTGTCCGGCGACTGGACCATAAAGCGCGACGCCGCCGAATTGAACAAACCTAACGGCCGCATCGCGTATCGGTTTCACGCACGCGATCTTCATCTCGTCATGGGTCCGGCGGCGCCGGGAACGTCGGTGAAGTTTCGCGTTTCGATCGACGGACAGCCGCCAGGAGCGGCGCACGGACTCGACGTCGACGAACAAGGCGTCGGCACGGTGACCGAGCAGCGGCTGCACCAGTTGATCCGACAAACCGGCCCCATTGCCGATCGCCAGGTTGAAATCGAGTTTCTTGGTCCGGGCGTGGAAGCCTTTTGCTTCACGTTCGGCTGATCTGCTGTCAAAAACGATCATTCCTGTCTGAAACGTCTCTGCTAAAAGAGCGGCTCTACACCCAGGGGAAACGACCATGGCATTTGATCGCAGGACCATGCTCAAGGCCGCGGTTGGCACCGCAACTGCGCTCGCGGCGACACCAGGCTTTGCCGCGAATTGCCAGGTGGGACCGGCACCGCACGATAAGGGCACAAAGGTCTGGTTGGACTTGGATCAGATCGAACTCGATTCCGCATATGATCAGTCGGAATATGCTCCGATGATCGGGCAGATTCTGAAGCGCTATGGTTCGCGCAGCGCGGAAATCCGCCAACGTCTTGGCGAGCCCAAGCGTTTCAGCTACGGGCCAACGCCTGTCCAGGCTCTCGATGTATTTCCGGCCAGGACGTCAAACGCCCCCATATTTGTCTTCGTGCACGGCGGCGCCTGGCGGAGCGGCGAAGCGAAGGACTACGCATTTCCGGCCGAACTCTTTGTGAATGCCGGAGTCAATTTTGTCGTCCTCGACTTCATCGCCGTCGGTGCGGCGCAAGGCGATCTCAGCGTCATGGCGCAGCAGGTGCGCAACGCCATCGCATGGACCTACAAAAACGCCGCCACTTTCGGCGGCGACCCGAGCCGATTTTTTGTCGGGGGTCACTCCTCCGGCGGTCATCTCTGTGGCCAGGCGCTGGTCACAGACTGGCCGAAGGAATTCGGCTTGCCCGCCGATTTCATCAAAGGCGGACTGTGCATGAGCGGTCTTTACGACATGAAGCCGGTACGCTTGTCGCAGCGCAGCTCCTACATCAAGTTCACAGATGATATGGAAGCAGCGATGAGCACGCAGCGGCAGATCGAGAAGCTGCGGGCGCCGATCATCGTCACTTACGGTACCTTCGAGACGCCGGAATTCCAGCGCCAGAGCCGCGAATTTGCTGCGCTGGTGAAGGCTGCGGGCAAGCCTGTAGAGCTGATCGAGGCGCCGAACTACAATCACTTCGAGATGTGCGAGGCACTCGCCGATCCTTACGGGCCGAACGGTCGGGCAGCGTTACGTTTGATATCGGTGTGATCGCCGCGGAGCTGATTCGACACGCAAACGTAACGCGCTCCCGCCGGATAGTGCCCGGCGGACCAGCTGCCATGGCACCTGTACGGCAAGCAGAGCGAACCCGCCGAGCCGCTTCAATCCGTGCCGGCATACTTTGGCCGTAGCCTTTGCTTGCTGCGCTTTTGCGCGCCGAATAACTTGCTCAATGCTGACCAGATCATGTTCGTGCGACATTGTCGGGGTCCATCCAGATCAAAGGGCAACCAGATTTGAGCGTTGAGAGATATATGGTAGGCCTCACCACGACTGTGACGGAGGTCACACTCAACGCGAATTCGATCGGGGGACCGTTTCTCGCCGCTTTAGGACTCAAGCGACATCGACAGAAAACGTACGGAATTCCCCGTTGGACGGAGCAATATTGTAGCGCGCGAGCCACAGGTGCCGCGGGAACCTTGCGGACGTGTCGGGGTACCGTACAAAATTAACGCGAATCGCCTATTGCTGCCCCCAACGGGGCAGGGTTGATGCGGGGAAAGCTGGTTTTTCTATCACTGTTATTTCTGATTTCGGCTGGCGCCGGCGCAACGGCGTTGCCGCCAATCATTGCCGACGCGGACAATACAGTACCGAAATGCGTTACACCGGCTGCGCTCATGCAATTTGTTGCCGAGCGCAATGCTCGACACCAGCCGCCGCTGAAAATCGCATCGCGCTTTGAGGGCATCGCTTCGCGCTACCAGAGCGTCGGTCAATGCGTCGCGCGTCCACCGCAAAATTGCGTCGGCGTTCGCTGGGATTATGCTTTCTTCCAGATGTTGATTGAAACCAATTATCTCACCTTCCTCCGGCCAGGCGGTACGCCGGCGAGCGTCACGGCAGACGACAATAATTTTGCGGGTGTCGGCGCTGCAATTTCCGGCAAACCGGGCGAGCGTTTCAAGGATGTCGATACAGGCGTGCTCGCGCACCTTCAGCATATTTTGATGTATTCGACCACGCACGTTCCTGAGCCGGTGGCCAGACGTACGCGCCAGGTTCAGGATGATGTGCAGGACGTCATGCGTCGACTGCACCGTCCCGTGACGTTTTCTGATCTTGCGCGCGAATGGACCGGTACGGATAAAAATCGCTATGGGGCCGAGATGCAGCGCATGGCCGAGAGCTATGCGAGCCGGTACTGCGGCGAGGCCGCGCTCAAGTCGCATGTCACCCAGGCCGCGGCTATTGGCTCGCGTTAATACCGTGTCTGACACGCTCGCGTGATCGTTGGAACTCTGGCCGAGTCGACCGCGTTGCTTCCTCGAACCGGAACGCGAGGCACAAAAAATGCCGCTGTTATTCTATTTTCCGCTGATCATCTGGATGGGTATGATGGAGATTGCGCACGACGAGATGCGCATTCCCGTCAATGTCCGGACGCCAACGCCGGCACGGCGTTAGACACGTCGCTGAGCTTTACCTCGCGCAGCAGTCGCTGCACGTTTTCCTCACTGCACAGCTCGGTTCCCGGGGAAAGTACGGCGGCTGATCCGGCTGCCACCGCGACACGAAAAGCCTCGTGGAGCGAGTGACCGGAGGCGAGCGCCGCCACCAGTCCACCGAGAAAGCTGTCACCTGCGCCGACCGTGCTGACGGGTTCGATGGCCAATGGCTGTGAGCGAAAAGCCTTGTCGGCCGTCACCAGAAGAGCGCCCTGATCACCCAGCGTCAGAGCGACGATCTCAGCGCGCCCTTCGATGGCGAGCCTCCGGCATGCAGCGATGCGGGCAGTGTCGGTATCAAGCGGCGCACCGATGAGGTCCGACAGCTCCACCAGGTTCGGTTTGATCAGCGTGACGCCTTCCGCAAGAGCCATCTTCAGTGCTGGCCCCGAGGTATCGACGACGCATTTCGCGCCGAGCTGCTTGGCCTGTCGTGCAACGCGCGCGAAGAAGTCTTGCGGCACGCCCGGTGGCACGCTGCCGCTCGCAACCACGAATTTCGGCTTCCCTGCCAATGTCGCCAGTCTGTCGAGAACGGCCTCCCACTCGGCGCGGTGAAGGGCTGAGCCTGGCAGCACGAAGCGATATTGCTCTCCGGTCGTTTCTTCGTAGGCCGTGAAGTTTTCCCGCGTCTCGACGTGCGACGGCGTCACCAGACTTTCGATGCCCTCGCGTTCCACCAGCCGATGCAGCAATTTTCCGAGCGCGCCGCCGGTTGGATAAATCGCGGCCACATTGCCGCCGAGACGATGCGCTGCACGCGCTACGTTTATACCGCCGCCGCCTGGATCGCGCTTTGGCGCCGAACAGCGCATCTTTCGGGTGGGTTCGACCTGGGTAACGTTGACAAAAATATCAACCGCAGGATTGATCGTAAGAGTGACGATATCGGGCACAAGATGCGTCCCATTCAATATTTGGCTGCTTCGCACAAGCGAATCGCACTATCGAGCAAACATAGGTATTTCCCGGTAGCGATCACAGGCCTCGCATTTCGTATTATTGCAAGGAACCGCCGGGGCCCATCGGAGTTTCATGGTTTCGCCCGATGACTAGCCTACCTAGCCATGCTTAGATTGATGGCGGCCTGAAGGCCGGGGACAAGGCGGTTTCCTCATGATTGATCCGCTGTACTCGCTTTCGGGGTTCGCGGTTGGCGCGCTGGTCGGCATGACCGGCGTTGGCGGGGGTTCGCTGATGACCCCGATGTTGATTCTCCTGTTTGGCGTTCACCCCGCGACCGCAGTCGGCACAGATTTGCTCTATGCCGCAGCCACCAAGACTGGGGGCAGTCTGGTTCACGGGTACGCACGCAGCATCGACTGGCGGGTCGTCAGGCGGCTCGCGACAGGGAGCGTTCCGGCCACGCTCGTTACGCTCGCCATTCTATCGCATTTCAATCTCAGCGGCGACGCAGCACGAAATCTGATCACGCTCGTTCTCAGCATTGCGCTTTTGGCAACCGCCTTTGTGCTCGTGTTTGGCGAAGCCATCGTGGCAGCCTACCGCGCACGGGTGGCCGAGCTCGATTCACACCGCACCGCAGTCAATACGATCCTGGTTGGCCTGGTGCTTGGCGTACTCGTCTCGATTTCTTCGGTCGGCGCCGGCGCCATGGGCGTGATTGCATTGATCATGCTCTACCCGCAGCTTCCGATGGCGAGGATAGTGGGGTCAGACATCGCCCATGCGGTGCCACTGACGCTGATTGCCGGGACCGGGCACTGGATGATGGGCTCGGTCGATTGGCACATCATGGGTTCGTTGCTGGCCGGCTCGCTGCCCGGCATCTTTGTTGGCAGCTATTTCGCAATACGTGTGCCCGAACGTGCTCTCCGGCTGGTGCTTGCGACAACCCTGTTTGTCGTGGCGAGCCGCATCGTCTACGACCAATCGCATGCGGCGTCTTCGATCTTTACCGCATTCTCAGGGCGTGCAGAGCATTGAGATAAACGGCGAGGTCTAATGATCTCGGGGACCGAAAAACGGCGATCCCAACAGGACCAAAATCCATATTGCCGCTAGCGCGCCGAAGGCAACGACTAATACGCCCATTTGCGACCCCCTCAATGGCGAATTCGTCCTGGACAGCTTAACACGGCACCAGGGTCATTGAGTATTCAATAAAAAAGCCGGCCGCGCAGTGTTGCG
>DASSIJ010000084.1:0-4012 GCA_035692045.1 Pseudolabrys sp.
ATGACCGGCCGCGCGTTGCCGATGTGCGCAAAGTCGTAGACGGTGGGACCGCACACATACAAGCGCACCCGCGCTGGATCGAGCGGCTCGAACCGCCGCTTAGCGCGTGTCAACGTATCGTGCAGCGTCAAATACATGGACGATCCTGCCGATGCTGGCGGGGCGTCCGATCGCGCGAAGTGAAAAGACGGCCGCGGCCAGCGATGGTCGCTAGCCGATAATCTCCGGGCAGATGCCCCAGTTCATGAAATGGCCGGTCATGGGCCGGGACAATGGGCAAGGGCGGTTGGTTCGTCAAGGGTTTCGCGGGGCGGCCGACCAGAGCATTTCGCGGTATTTCATTCGATTTTAACGCTTCCGGCCTAGTTTTTGCTCACTGACGACTTTGGGTTCGGGTGAGTGCGTTCATGCGTATCATCGTGGCTGCGACCCTTGCGGCATCCCTTCTCGCCGCGCCCGCCCAGGCAGAGAAGCGCACCTTCACGGTCGCCAACAATCCAGACGGATATGGGATCGACCGTTGCCTAGCGGCCGGGGCACCGTGCGGAACCGCAGCGGCGACTGCGTACTGTCGCGCCCGCGCGTTCGTTGAGGTCCTGTCGTTCCGCCGGATCGACCGCGCAACCCCCGCAGTGGCGGTCGCGGCTCACGATTGCCCGAACGGCATGTGCGACGCCTTGGTCGCCATCGAGTGCTCTCGCTAGCCGATTATCAGGCCCTTCGTTCCCTACCGTTAAGCCGTCCAGCGGGCTTGGCGCTGCGCGCCGTTGAACGCGCGCCGCATTCCCAGTACTGATGAAGCCCATTCGAAGGGGTCGGCCCGACGACACATCGATCGTGCAAACGAAATCCCCAGACCCGGGAGAACGCCGGGGGAAATCCGGGAGCCCCGAGCGACCGCTATGGTGGCTGCTGGGCGCTTCAATCGTCCTGCCGCTGCTCGTCCTGGCGGTCGGCTCGGCTATTTCCTACCATCAGAACTTTCTGGATGCAGAGGATCGCCTGGAGCGAACGCTTGGCACCGTTGTCGAGCACGCGACCAAGGTGTTCGAAACATTCGAGATAACATCGATTTATGTCGATCAGCTGATCGGCGATGTCAGCAACGAGGAAATCCGGCTTGCGGAACCGCGTTACCATCAACGCCTCAAGCGCCTGACCGACACGCTGCCGCAGCTGCGCGATATTTTTGTCATCGACCCGGAAGGTCACCCGATCGTATCGGGGACGATCTACCCGTTTCCCCACGCAATCGATCTGTCCGACCGCGATTTTTACCAAGCCATCAAGAACAATGAGAACGCTTCGCCCTATCTCAGCGCGCTCATCCAGTCGCGCGCGGCCGATCGCAGCCTGTTTCTGATCGCCAGGCGCCGGCTGTTTCGTGGTGAACGCATGCCGTTCCGCGGTGTCGTGACCACGGCAATCGCGCCGGAATATTTCTCCGACTACTACGCGCGACTTCCCGGCGCCCAGAACTATACCGTTGGGCTCGTGCGCAAGGACGGCGCGATCCTGGCCTGGTACCCACCCTTGCCAGCATCGGTCCGGCAACTGCCCCCAAACGGTCCACTGGTGACCGCAATGCACGAAGGCAGCCGGCGTATCGTGACCGACGTATCCCCGGGGGACGATTCCGAGGAGCTGTTCGCTTTCAGCCGTATTCCGCGCGAAGGGGTCTACGTGCTCGTCGGTGCGTCGACCTCGGGCATTGTCAGGCAATGGGCGCAGGCGATGAGCTATCACCTTCTGTTTGGAGTGCCTGCGACGCTCGCGCTGATTGGCCTGTGCTGGCTTGCCTTGCTGCAGGCCAGGCGCGAGTCGATTGCTTATGCTCAACTGCGCGAGGAGACGCAGTTGCGCGAAAGCACTGAGCACGCGCTGCGCCAGGCGCAAAAGATGGAGGCCGTTGGCCGCCTCACCGGCGGCATCGCTCACGATTTCAATAACCTGCTGACCGCAATCATCGGAAACACCGACCTTGCGATCCGCCGTCTCGGAAACAATGACGGGCGCGTCGAACGCTCGCTCAATGCCGCCAAGGATGCGTCCCAGCGGGCGGCCGCGCTGATTTCACGCCTGCTCGCATTTTCGCGGCAGCAGCCGCACGAGGTGAGACTTACTGACGTCAATCGGCTAGTGCGCGACATGTCCGAACTGCTGAGCAGCACCATCGGCGAGGCGATCACGATCGAGACGGTGCTTGGCGCGGGCCTGTGGCGCGTGGCGCTCGATCCCAACGAGCTCGAAGCCGCGCTGCTCAATCTCGCGGTCAACTCCCGCGACTCGATGGCCGACGGTGGTCGCCTCACCATCGAGACCTCGAATGCCTATCTTGACGAGGACTACATCAGCAAGGAAGGCGCCGATTCTCCGGCCGGTCAGTACGTGCTGATCGCAGTCTCCGACACCGGCAGCGGCATGAGCCCCGAGGTGATCGAGCAGGCCTTCGAACCGTTCTTCACCACCAAGCCCAAAGGCATTGGCACCGGGCTCGGCCTGAGCATGGTCTACGGGTTCGTCAAGCAATCGGCCGGCCACGTCAAAATCTACAGCGAGGTGGGGCATGGCACGACGGTCAAGATGTATTTCCCGCGCGTGCTCGAGCAGCGCGACGGTGCTGCGGCGCCGGCAATTGGGCGAACCGAAACGACGCCGCGCGGTACCGGTCAGGAGTCGATCCTGCTGGTCGAGGACGACGAGACCGTCAATCGATTTGCCGCCGAGGTGCTGCAGGATCTCGGTTACGTGGTGATTTCGGCGGTTGAGGCCTCGCGTGCATTGACGCTGTTGGACGAACGCGACGTCGATCTGCTGTTCACGGACGTGGTCCTGCCGGGCGGAATGAATGGCCGCGAACTCGCCGACGTTGCCGTCAAAAAGAAGCCGGGACTCAAGGTGCTGTTTGCGACCGGCTACACGCGCAACGCAATCATCCACCACGGCCGCCTCGATCCGGGCGTTGACGTCCTGATGAAGCCGTACAGCTACGAACTGTTGGCGCGAAAGATCCGCGCCGTGCTCGACAACCAGCACCCCGCGCCGTAAAGCTTGCCGACCGCCGACCTGTCGGCGTCATCAGAACCAAGCAATCGAGGAAACGTCGTGACGCTCTATTCGTATTTCCGTTCGTCGGCCGCGTTCCGCGCCCGCATCGCACTCAATCTCAAAGGCCTGCCCTACCAAACAACCGCGATTCATTTGACCAAGGACGGCGGCCAGCAGAGCTCACCGGCATTCCGCGCGATCAACCCGCAGATGCGGGTGCCCGCAATGAAGTTGCCGGACGGCGAAATCCTGCTGCAATCGCTGGCAATCATCGAATATCTCGACGAGCTACACCCGCAGCCGCGGCTCCTTCCTGCGGACGCCGTGCAGCGCGCGCGCGTGCGCGCGGTGGCACAGATCATCGCCTGCGATATCCACCCACTCAACAACACCGCACCACTCAACTATCTGCGCCGAACCCTCAAGGTCGACGAGGCCGAGGTCAATGCCTGGTATGGGCATTGGGTCGTCTCCGGCTTTGACGCCGTGGAAGCCTTGCTGGCGCCGGGACCGTACGCATTCGGCGCCGACGTCGGCCTCGCCGACATCTGCCTGGTGCCGCAGGTCTATAACGCGCGCCGGTTCAAAATTCCGCTCGAGCGCTATCCTAAAATCGTCGCGGTGGACGCAGCCTGCACCAAGCTCGCCGCCTTCGAGAAAGCGCGCCCCGAAAATCAACCTGATGCCGAGTAGGCCGGGCTCCGCTTCCCGCCCCCGCGCGACCGCACCGCTGAAACCACCGTGAAAGCCCGCCACCTCGGCCGCGTCGTGTTCTGGATGTCGGGCGCGCTGTTGTCGTTCTCGGCGATGGCGCTTGGCATTCGCAACCTGTCCGGCACGTTCGACACGTTCGAAATTCTGGCGCTACGGACCGGCAGCGGGCTCGTCATCATGCTCGCGATCGGTGCCCTGCAGCCGCACCTCTTTCGCAGCTTCACCACGCACCGGATCTGGCTGCATGCCA
>DASSIJ010000085.1:0-7492 GCA_035692045.1 Pseudolabrys sp.
CTCTTGCAACAAGGCAAGGTTCGAAACGCCATGGCAGGATCGCCAGACGCTGTTGCTTCCCGCACCGCGGAGATGCGCGACAGCTTCTCGCCGTCTTGCTCATGGCTTTCGGGGCTCGCCAGAAACCATGAGAGAAATGCAAAATGTTCGATATTCACCGAGTTGAACTCGATTGGGGTGGGCGCAAGCTAACCCTCGAAACCGGCAGGATGGCGCGGCAGGCCGATGGAGCCGTGCTCGCAAAGTATGGCGAGACCACCGTTCTTGCCGCCGTGGTGGCGGCCAAGCAGCCAAAGGAAGGAATCGATTTTCTTCCGCTGACCGTCAATTACACCGAAAAATATTACGCGGCAGGCCGAATCCCCGGCGGCTATTTCAAGCGCGAACGCGGTCCCACCGAAAAGGATACGCTGACCTCACGCCTGATCGACCGCCCGATTCGTCCGCTGTTCGCCGAAGGCTGGCGCTGCGACACGCAAGTGACCGTCACCGTGCTCTCGCACGACATGGAAAACGACCCCGACATCGTCGCGATGGTCGCCGCGTCGGCGGCATTGACCATCTCCGGCGCGCCGTTCATGGGCCCGATCGGCGGTGCCCGCGTCGGCTTCATCAACAATGAGTACGTGCTCAATCCGGCTCTCGATGAGATGCCGGAAAGCCAACTCGATCTCGTCATCGCCGGCACACAAGATGCGGTGATGATGGTGGAGTCGGAAGCCAAGGAGTTGTCCGAGGAAATCATGCTCGGCGCGGTGATGTTCGGCCACCGGCATTTCCAGCCGGTGATCGAGGCGATCATCAAGCTCGCCGAGAAGGCCGCGAAAGAACCGCGCGACCTCGTCGTTCCCGACAACAAGGCGCTGGAAAAGGAAATCCTCGGTCTCGCCGAGAAGGATCTGCGCGCGGCCTATTCGATCGTGCGCAAGCAGGATCGTCAGGACGCTGTCGCCGCCGTCAAGGAAAAGGTGATGACGCACTTCTTCCCGGAAGGCGCCGAACCGAAGTACGACAAGCTCGCAGTCGCCGGCGTGTTCAAGGAGCTCGAAGCCAAGATCGTACGCTGGAACATTCTCGATACCGGCCAGCGCATCGATGGCCGTGACGTCAAAACCGTCCGGCCGATCGTGGCGGAAGTCGGCGTGCTGCCGCGTACCCACGGCTCGGCGCTGTTCACCCGTGGCGAGACGCAGGCGCTGGTGGTCGCGACCCTCGGCACTGCCGAGGACGAGCAGTTCATCGACGCGCTGCAGGGCACCTACAAGGAGACGTTCCTGCTGCACTACAACTTTCCGCCGTATTCGGTGGGCGAAACCGGGCGCATGGGCGCTCCCGGCCGCCGCGAGATCGGCCACGGCAAGCTCGCCTGGCGCGCGATCCATCCCATGCTGCCGTCACCGGCCGAGTTCCCCTACACGATCCGCGTGGTCTCGGAGATCACGGAATCGAACGGCTCATCGTCGATGGCATCCGTCTGCGGCTCTTCGCTGGCGCTGATGGACGCGGGCGTGCCGCTCAAGCGGCCGACCGCAGGCATCGCCATGGGCCTGATCCTGGAAGACAAGCGCTTCGCCGTGCTTTCCGACATCCTCGGCGACGAGGATCATCTCGGCGATATGGACTTCAAGGTGGCCGGCACCGACCAGGGCGTCACCTCCCTGCAAATGGACATCAAGATCGCCGGCATCACCGAGGAGATCATGAAGGTCGCGCTTGCGCAGGCGAAGGACGGCCGCATGCACATCCTGGGTGAAATGGGCAAGGCGCTCACTGCTGCGCGTGCCGAACTCGGCGAGCATGCTCCGCGTATCGAGTCGTTCAAGATCCCGACTGACAAGATCCGCGAAGTGATCGGGACCGGCGGCAAGGTGATCCGCGAGATCGTCGAAAAGACCGGCGCCAAGATCAATATCGAGGACGACGGCTCGGTGAAGGTCGCCTCCGCCAATGGCGAGTCGATCAAGGCCGCAATCAACTGGATCAAGTCGATCGCTTCCGATCCGGAAGTCGGTCACATCTATGAAGGCACCGTGGTGAAAGTGATGGACTTCGGCGCCTTCGTGAACTTCTTCGGCGCCAAGGATGGTTTGGTGCACATCAGCCAGCTGGCCCCGCGGCGGGTGAACAAGGTGAGCGATGTCGTCAAGGAAGGCGACAAGGTGAAGGTGAAGCTGCTCGGCGTGGACGAACGCGGCAAGGTGCGTCTGTCCATGAAGGCAGTCGATCAGGCCACCGGCGAGGATATTGAGGGCAAACAGCGGGCCGAAGGCGGCGAGCAGCCGCGCGAAGCCGCCGGCGGCGCCGAATAGTCAACGTCGCCAACGAAACGAAAAAGGGGCGGCTGCCTGGCCGCCCCTTTTTATTTGTCCGAAGAAATCCGACTAGCGCCGCGCTCACCTGTTCGGCGTCTCATCCTGCAGCCAGCGGCAAATAACGCCGCCAACTACGCCGCCCAATATTGGGGCCACCCAAAACAGCCACAGCGAGCCGATCGCGTCGGGCCCGCCAAAAATCGCGGTCGCTGTCGAGCGAGCCGGATTGAGCGATGCATTCGACACCGGAATCGCGACCAGATGAAACATGGTCAGCGCGAGACCGATAGCGATCGGCGCGAACCCCGCTGGTGCCCGCGGCGACGTTGCGCCGACGATCACCACGAGAAACAGCGCCGTGATGACGGTTTCGGTCAGGAAGACCGCACCCATCGAAAACCCGCTGCCGCCATACAGGTTGGAAATGGCCGTGAATGAATTCACCTTGGCCGTGCCGGGAGCGCCTTTGAGCACGAGATAGAAGACAACCGCTGCCGCAGCGCCGCCGAGCAACTGGGTAACGATATAACCTGGTGCCTTTTCAGTCGGGAACCGGCCTGCGGCGACCAGTCCACACGTTACCGCCGGATTGAAGTGAGCCCCTGAGATATTGCCGACCGCGAAGGCCATTGCCATCACCGACAAACCGACCGCGAAGGCGACGGCCACCAATCCTGCCGATGGTGCTGAAAAAAGCGCCGCACCGCATACCGCGGTGACCAGTGCAAATGTACCGACAAATTCCGCTGCTAACTCGCGCTGCATTCTGGGATCTCCCTCCTTCGAAATCGAATCTCGAGGCCATGCTTCAACAACCAGCCGGCAAGAGCAACTCGCCCTGGCGGGCGTCGACGTAGGGGTCCAGTTTTTTTCGACTTATTCGCCGTTTTCTGTCGCTCCGCTCGCCTTGAGCGCGTCGGGCTGAGGCATCGCGATCACGTTGTATCCGGAATCAACGAAGTGAACCTCGCCGGTGACACCGCTCGAAAGGTCGGACAGGAGGTAAAGCCCGGCACCACCCAGTTCCTCGAGGGTCACGCCGCGGCCGAGCGGAGAATATCGCTGCTGGAACGCGAACATGTAACGCGCGTCGGTAATACCGGCGCCGGCGAGCGTGCGGATCGGACCTGCCGAGATCGCGTTGACGCGGATCTTCTGCGAGCCAAAATCGACCGCAAGGTACCGCACTGAGGCTTCCAGTGCCGCCTTGGCGATGCCCATCACGTTATAGTTCGGCATGGCGCGCAGGCCCCCGTTGTACGTGAGCGTCACCATGGCGCCCCCGTTCGGCATCAGCGCAGCGGCCCGTCTGGCAGATTCGGTGAAGGCATAGCAGGAGATCACCATCGTGCGGATGAAGTTTTCGCGCGTGGAATCGGCGTAGCGGCCCTTCAATTCGTTCTTGTCGGAGAAGGCGACAGCGTGCACGAGGAAATCCATCGTGCCCCATTGCTCCCTGATCTTGTCGAACACCGTATCGACCGTAGCGATGTCCTCGACGTCGCACGGCATCACAAACGATGAACCGACTTGCTCGGCGAGCGGCTTTACGCGTTTTGCCAGCGCGTCGCCCTGGTAGGTGAAAGCGAGCTGTGCGCCGTGCTGCGCCAGCGTCCTGGCAATGCCCCACGCAATGGAGTGGTCATTGGCAACCCCCATCACCAGCCCGCGCTTCCCGTCCATCAACCCCGGCATGTATTTGCACTCTCCTCCGTCGTACCCGGCCTCGTACCGCGCACCCACGTCCTCCATCCACTAAAGACGTGGATGGCCGGGACAAGCCCGGCCATGATTGTGGCTACGCTCTCACGCGCCTCTGATCAAATCACCCATCCAGCCGCTTGAACACAACCGAAGCATTCGTGCCGCCGAACCCGAACGAGTTCGACAACACGCAGCCAAGTTTCACGTTGTCCTGTCGTTCACGTACAATCGGCATGTCGGCAAAGACAGGGTCGAGATTCTCGATATTGGCGCTTTCGCAAATGAAGCCGCTCTGCATCATCAGAAGTGAATAGATCGCTTCCTGCACGCCGGTGGCGCCAAGCGAATGGCCGGTGAGGGATTTTGTCGCCGAAATCGGCGGGCACTTCGCGCCGAAAACTTCGCGGATCGCCTCGATTTCCTTTATATCGCCGATCGGCGTCGATGTGGCGTGCGGATTGATGTAGTCGACCGGCGCTCTGACATTTTCCAGCGCCATTTTCATGCAACGCACTGCGCCCTCGCCGGATGGGGCCACCATGTCATAGCCATCGGAAGTAGCTCCGTAACCGACGACTTCGGCATAAATTTTTGCGCCGCGGGCTTTTGCGCGCTCGAGCTCTTCCAGCACCAGCACGCCGGCGCCACCGGCGATAACGAATCCGTCGCGGTCCCTGTCATAGGCACGCGAAGCCTTCTGCGGCGTGTCGTTGTATTTTGACGACATCGCGCCCATGGCGTCGAACAACACCGACAGCGTCCAGTCCAGCTCCTCGCAGCCGCCGGCGAAGATCATGTCCTGCTTGCCCCACTGGATCAGCTCGGCAGCATTTCCGATGCAATGGTTGGATGTCGCACACGCCGAGGAGATCGAGTAGTTCACGCCCTTGATCTTAAACCAGGTGGCGAGCGTCGCAGACGCGGTCGACGACATCGCCTTCGGCACCGCGAATGGGCCCACACGTTTGGGTCCTTTTTCACGGGTGATGTCGGCGGCATCGACGATGGCGCGCGCCGACGGTCCGCCCGATCCCATGACGATGCCGGTGCGCGGGTTCGAAATATCCTTTTCCTCGACACCTGAATCGCGAATTGCCTGCTCCATGGCCACGTGATTCCAGGCCGCACCAGTGCCCAGAAATCGCATCGCGCGGCGATCGACCGAATCGGCCGGATTTAGAGTTGGCGCGCCTTGAACCTGGCAGCGAAACCCGAGCCTGGCGTATTCCTCGGCACGGCTGATGCCGGATTTGGCCTCGCGCAGACTCGCCAGGACTTCCTGCGTGTTGTTTCCGATGGAAGAGACGATGCCCATTCCGGTGACGACGACCCGTCGCATAGTCGTATTTTCCCTAAACGTTTGCCGCGATTAAAGCTGATTGACCCACAGATTGGCCGGCCGACCCAATTCGGCAAGGCCCTCCGCCGGGTTCAAGCGCCGCTGGGCTGCAGCGCCTCGTCCTGCTTAAACAGGCCAACTTTGAGATCGCTGGCACGGTAGATCACATTGCCGTCTGCCGAGAGCCAACCGTCGGCAACGCCCAACACCAGTTTCGAACGCATGACCCGTTTGATATCGATGCCATAGATAACCTTCTTCACGGTCGGCAACACCTGGCCGGAAAACTTGAGTTCGCCCAACCCGAGAGCCCTGCCCTTGCCCGGCGCGCCCAACCAGCCGAGGAAAAAGCCGACGAGCTGCCACAAAGCATCGAGGCCAAGGCATCCCGGCATCACCGGGTCGCCCTTGAAGTGACAGAGGAAAAACCAGAGATCCGCCTTCACGTCGAGCTCGGCCCGGATCATTCCCTTGCCGTGCGCACCGCCTTCCTCGCTGATTTCGGCGATGCGGTCGAACATCAGCATTGGAGGCAAAGGCAACTGTGCGTTGCCAGACCCGAATAGTTCGCCACGGCCGCAGGCAAGCAAGTCTTCGTATTCGAAGCTATGCCGGCGCGTGTTCATCGGCGCTGCGTCCCCATGCATGGGGCTTGGCTGGATTCCCATGCCAGGTTGGTAACACACCAAAGCTAGCGGGCAAAGATGGCGCGATACACGTGTTCCTTGATGAAAATACGCGACAATTCGGCCTTTCCTTGAATTGCCAGCCGGTTGCATCTGATAGGTAAAATTCGTATATGTTGCGAATGAAACGGGTTTTTGCCAGCTCCTGCTTGGGGCGGGCTTTTCAGGCGCGAATGTAATGACACTGACACGTACCTTGGTAGTGCCGCATATGAAAGCCAACGCCGAGCATTCACCCGATCGGTCGGCTCTCACCGGCTGTCCATGGCACGACGTCAAGGCCATGTTGCGCCAGGTCGGTTTGCGTCCGACCCGACAACGCATGGCTCTGGGCTGGATCCTGTTCGGCAAAGGCGATCGTCACCTCACCGCCGAAATGCTTTATGAAGAAGCGACGCGCGCGAAAGTCCCGGTGTCGCTGGCAACCATCTACAACACGCTGCATCAATTCACGGAAGTTGGACTCCTGCGACAAATTGCCGTCGACGGTTCGAAAGCCTATTTCGACACAAATGTGACGGCACACCATCATTTCTTCGTCGAGGGCGAGGATGAGGTGTTTGACATTCCGGATGCGGAAGTGACCGTCGGGAAAACACCGACACCTCCGGAAGGTTTCGAGATCGCACGCGTTGACGTCGTCGTCCGGCTGCGGCGAAAGAGCTAGCGGCGCTGCAATAAGAAGAACGCCCTTTTTGTGCCCGGCCTTGCGCCGGGCATTTGCTTAGGTAGGGCAGCCTCGCTCGTAAATCGACTTGGCCGGGACAGCCGGCCATATCAAGAAATTATTCCACCTTCTCGTTCGGATAGGCGCCCCATAGCCGCTCCTGCCGGACATATCCGTCGAAACCTTTACCGCTGAACTGGCACCAGCTGCCGTTGCAGGACCTGAGCGTACCGAGCACACCGGATTGCAACTGGGCTGACACGGCCGATTTGAGGTCCGCACTTTCGTAAAGCGGGACCAGTTCATCTTTCGTCTTCGGCACCACCACGGCCATACGCCTGCCCGACAAAAGAGAGTGATAGACCCAGCCTTCCGCACCTTCCCAGTCGCGAATACGACGCCAGTTCTCGAATTCAGCGGTAATTTCAACCGGCATGCCCACGTGGGTATAGACCCACCGCACGTCCTGATCCTTGTTTGGGCCGGACCTGGCATTGACGCGGTCGGACTTGAGGCTCACGAAACGCGGGACCGGAAGGCCGCTTACAGAGCCGGTTATCGAGCCGGTGAGAATGTCCCCGGCAGCCCAGGCGGGAGCGGTTGCCCCGATACTGGCTGCCAATGCGAGGCCGCCGAGAGCGGACCGGAAGCTTTGTGTTGTCACGGCCATCTGGTAGGAAAAAAGAACGGATATCGCATGACTCGCAGTGTGGGCGAGCACGGTTAATGAGAGCTAAATCGGCGCTTCCTGGCGGTATCGCCGCCAGTTGCCGCGGTTGAGGGC
>DASSIJ010000086.1:0-24788 GCA_035692045.1 Pseudolabrys sp.
AGGCGGACATCAAAAGTCTGGCCGATCTCAAGGGAAAGACCGTCGCCATCTCCTCGCCCGGATCGCTGCCCGACCTGCTGTTCCGTGGAATGCTGGATGCCGCCAACGTTCCATTCTCCGACGTCAAGCTGGCAACACAGGGCGCCGATCTCGATCGCTACAAGTCGCTGGTCGCCGGCATTACCGATGCCGCGGTGGTGTCGAACGAGTTCGAAGCGGTGATGCCGCCCGATATCAAGGTGCTCGCAAAAGGCAGCAGTGCGGTGCCGAAATTCATTCGACTCTGTATCGCCACCAGCAGCAAGGTTCTCGCCGGGCGCCGTGATGACCTCGTAAAATTCGTTGCGGCGGAAATGGACGCCTACAAGTTCGCGGCAACGCACCGCGACGAGACCATCAAGGTCGCCCATGAATTGACGAATGCCAAACCGGACGACAAGCGGGCCGAATTCATCTCCGATCAGGCGATCCGCGAAAAGCAGATCGACCCGACGCTGGCGATCCCGGCGGACCGCATCGACTGGATGCAGGAGTTGTTCGTCAAAGCGGGCGTCATTCCCAAGGCCGTGCCGACGGCCTCGATCATCGACACCAGCGTGCGCGACGACGCGGCCAAGCTCGCGGGGAAGTAGGCGGTATTAGTCCTTCTGCGGCATCGCAATGCGACGCCCGGCAGCTTCCGGGCGCGGCAAGCGCGCGTGCGCAGTCTTCATGCGCGCAAGCGTTCGCATGATCACGGCCGGAAACGGCGCGACTTTCTTCGTCGTCATATCCACGTGCAGCGTCATGTTTTCCGACGTTGCCGAAACCCAGCCCTCGGTCGCGTGAAACAGCTGTTCGAAATAGTGGAAGCGCTTTGAATCATAGTCGAGCAGCTGGAAGGTCACGCGCACCGGATCATTTTCGTGCAGCTCGCGGACGTAGCGGACATGGACCTCGGCGGTGAAGGTCGAATGCTTGTGATCCTTCAGGTAATCGGCACCAACGCCAAGAAGTTCGTAAACTTCGTCGACCGCGCGATCGAACAGCACGTTGTAATAGGCCATGTTGAGATGACCGTTGTAATCGATCCATTGCGGCTCGACCCGCATCAAGGATGATACGAAGGGCGCAAAGAAAACCGGTTCGAGATCGGTGCGATCGAGCATGGGGGTCACGCGCTGATCGGGTAAACGGCCTTTTCGCCGCTCAACACACGCGCAACGTCGGTCGCGCATTTGGTCTGCAACTCGTTGAGCGCCTCGATCGAATAGAAGGCCGTGTGCGGAGAGATGATGACATTGTCGCGGCCGAGCAACGGTGAATCCTTGGCCAGCGGCTCGGAGGCCACGACGTCGAGTCCGGCGCCGCCGATCTGTCCGGAATCCAGAGCCGCAATGAGTGCCGGCTCATCGATCAACGGTCCGCGCGCCGTATTCACGATGTAGGCGCCCTTTTTCATTTTCGCAAAGGCGGCGGCGTTCATCATGCCGCGCGTCGCCGGCAGCAGCGGCGCATGAACGGACACGTAGTCGGACGACTGGAGAAGCGTGTCGAAATCCACGCTCTCGACGCCGGCTGTCTTGAACACCTCCGGCTTTGCATAAGGATCGCTGGCGATGACCTTGATGCCGAATGCCTGCGCCTTGGGCGCGACCAGGCGCGGAATGTGGCCGAAGCCAACAAGACCCAGCACGGTGCCTTCGATGCGGCGGATCGGCACGACCGCCGGCATTTCCCAGCGGCCGCTCTGCACCAGTTTGTTGGAGAGCGGAATTTTCCGGATCAGCGCCAGCAACAGCGCCATGGCGTGGTCGGAAACTTCGCGAATGCAGTAGTCGGGTACGTAGTTGACCGCCATGCCCTTTTCCTTGGCGGCGACGAGATCGATGTTGTCGACGCCGAGACCGAAACGGCCGATCGCCTTGCAGCGTGTGAATTGCGTGAGGACCTCGCGTGTGAGCTTTGCATAGGTCACAAGCACGGCATCCGCGTCCCTGGCGACGGCGACGATGTCGTCGGCATTGACGCTCTTGGCCATGCGATAGGTCGGATTGAGCCGCGCGAGGGCCGCCTTGGCCGGATCAAGCGAGGGGAAAACACTGTCGGTCACAGCAATCACAGGGCCGGCCATCACAAACTCCGCATGACGAAATGACTGAAACGCCGCGAAAGCTACGACAGCGGCGCCTGCGCGTCCATCGGATTAAGCCTTGCGCGTTTGCGATTTCAATGGCTTAGCTGGATTAACCAAAAATTAACGACATCTACGCGCAGCGCGTCCCTTGGACTATCCTGTAAAAAAATAACGGAGGCAGGCAATGATTGGCAAAGTGGCGCGAGGCACGTACGTGCTCGTTGTTGGGGCGATGATTGCCGCCTGGGTGGTTTCGCTCGGCAAGGAGGTCCCTGCTGAACCGCAAACGAGCCCACAGACCTGGACCATTTACTCCTGACGCCATCCCGCAGCTGAAAGACGTCTGCGAAGACCCGGAGGACCGGGCGCAGAGGTCAGGATGCAAGAAAAGTTTTTATCTCGCCGATAAATTTTTCCCAGGCCGGTTCGCTTTCCAGAACCAGGTGATTGCGGCTCTCGAGCGCCACGAATTTCGCGCCTGGAATACCTGCCGCCAGTCTGCGTCCTTCATCCAGAACCACGGCCGCATCGTTGCGGCAATGAAGAACAAGCGTCGGCACCCTGACCTGCGGGAGCAAGTCGGAGATATCGAGCTCTCCCGTCGCCTCCATGATACGAACAGCGTTCTCCGGCGACGTCGTGATGCGTTGCAGGTCGTTGAACCATTGCATCTGCTCGGGCGTGCCCTCGGGTAAGAAAAGCGACGTGAAGAACTGGCGGAATGCCGGATTTTCCTGTCCCCAGCCCTGCTTGACGAGCGACAGCAGCGTACGCGCATGTTCCGGATCGCGCCTGGCCCTGCCACGCGCAAATCCTCCGTACAGAACCAGATGGCTGATGCGCTCGGGATGGCGAATGGCATACACGATCGAGACCGCGCAGCCTTGCGACATGCCAAACAATGCGAACCGGTCGAGGCCGGCCGCATCGACGACGCTTTCAAGATCGCGAACGAATGCTTCGAACGATATATCGTCGACATCCCAGTCCGAGAGTCCGTTGCCGCGTTCGTCATACCGAACCAACCGATGTGATGCGGCAAGTTCGTGCAAAAGCTCACTCCAGATCGGGCTTTGCCAATCGTATTCGAGATGGTTGAGCCAGTTGGCTGCCTTGACCAAAGGCGGTCCTTGTCCAGCCACAGCGTAGGCGATGCGGACGCCGTCGGAGGCCGTGCAAAAGTGGACTTCTTGTTGCAGCGGTGCCGCCGAAGAATTTCCATGCTTGGCCGGCTTTCCCGTCGATGTCACCTCGCCGACAAAACGAAAGCCCTTTCGCGACATTGTGCGGACGAGCCGTTGTTGTCCGCCGCTGTCGCCGACCGCCTTGCGCACGGCATTGATGCGGCTGTCCAGCGTCGAATCCGAAACGATTCGGCCGTTCCAGACTGACGCAATCAAATCGTCCTTGCTGACGACGCGATCCCGGTTTTCGACAAGGTGGACCAGAATATCGAAAACCTGGGGCTCGACCGGGATCGTGGCGCCACCCAAGCGCAATTCACGGCGCTCGCAGTCGAGCGCAAAATCCTCGAACAAAAACAGCACGTTGTCGCCCCCGCAACAAACAGCGCGACTATATCTCAGGTTCCACTGGATAGAAATCAATCCCGCCTCAAGACAAATCGATGCTTTCGCAAGGACCGCGAGCGAGGTCGCCGGCAAGCTGAAAACATGTCGGCGGAGCTATGAAACCAACGTGCTATCGGGACCGAAAAAAAAGCTGTTTCAACGGTTGTTGAGGATTGTTTCTGCGATGCGAGCCTGGTGCGCCAAACCTGCGCATGTAAAGCCGCTTCGGATCAATCGCTTCCATTGACTGCGACAGTTTGTCCTTCTCACGCGGCGCCTTCCGGTACACCCGCTTTGCGCAGTCCGTCGTAGTAGCGATCGATCCCCATGTCGCGAACGAACGGATGCATTGTCCGCACGAAAGTCATCGAAAAATCCGGTCTCATCCGGGTCACTTCGGCGAGATAGTGATGGGCCTCGTCCTGTCGTCCCAATTGGCCCAGTGCAGCGATGAGAACTGCATAGCGGGACCACTGAAAGCTGGGCTGTGCAAGGGCGCGTAGTGCGAAACGCACAGCCGCCTCATCGTCGCCAATAAGATATTTCGCTTCCGCGATGCGCACGAGATACGAACCCATGTTCGGATCCTGGGGGCTGAGCCGGATGGCCGATTCCAGGTGAGGGAATGCGTCATGCGGTCTTCCGGAGAATACGAATGCGGCTCCGAGGCCGTAATGCGCAAGCGCCAAACTCGGATTGAGATCCAATGCAAGTTCAAGTTCCGAAATCGCTGCGGCGTATTCACGACAGAGATAACGAATTCGGCCCAGGGTGCAATGCGCCCCGGCATCGTCCCGGTCCAGTGCGACAGCTTTCTGCGCGACCTCGATGGCCCGCTGACGGTTGTCGCCGGGCGAGTCGGCAAATCCGTAGACCACTTCGTAATAGTAGGCTTCAGCGATGGCGGAATAGGCCGGCCCAAGATCCGCATCGATAGCGATCGCGTCCTCGAATAGTTTGCGCGCCTGCGCCAGATCGGCTTGCGTGTATCGATAGACGTGAAACATACCGCGCTGGTAGATGCTCCATGCGTCGATGCTGTCCCGTTGCTTGATCCGCGCTCTTTCCCGTTCTGCCCGCCCCAATTCCGGTTCGATACCGCCGACGATTGTCTGCGTGATTTCATCCTGCACCGCGAAAATATCGGAGAGTGCGCGGTCGTAGCTTCGTGCCCAGACATTGCTGCGGCTGTTGGCGTCGATGAGCTGCGCCGCAACGCGGATGCGATCCCCGGAGCGCCTGACGCTGCCCATCAGAATATAGCGAACGCCGAGTTCGCTGGCGATTTCATTCGGATCAGTTTCCCGGCTCTTGTATGCGAAAGCCGACCCGCGCGCGATGACGAAGAACCAACGCACACGCGATAACGCGGTAATGATTTCTTCCGTAACGCCGTCGACAAAAGAATCGTGTTCAGGATCGCCACTCATGTTCCTGAAGGGAAGGACTGCAATGGACGGTTTTTGCGGCACCGTAAGCGGAATATTGTTTTGGCCGTTCGCCGTTTTCGTTTCCTTTTCCCTGATTTTCACGGCTGCGATCCAGCGCACGCCTTTTCTGGCAAACGTGCGCACAAATTCCTGCTTGTCGCCGCTGTCGCCGACAGCTTTGCGGACTGCATTGATGCGGCTGGTCAGGGTCGATTCCGAGACGATGCGGCCACCCCAGACCGATGCAATCAGGTCATCCTTGCTGACGACGCGATCGCGATTCGCGATGAGATAGACTAGAACGTCGAAAACCTGCGGCTCAACCGGGACAATGGTGCCGCCCACGCGCAATTCACGACGCTCGCTGTCGAGCGCGAAATTCTCGAATAAAACCAACACGTTATTGCCCCGCGCGCGCCTGCCGCGATTGTACCGGCCGAGCGCTCTAAAGCGAAATCAAGACTTCCTCAAGGACAAATCAAGCGTGGCTCAAAGTCTTTGATGCCTACAAGGCGCATCCATGCGACCGAAACTGAATGGAGTGCACAATGCAAATTGATCCTGTCCGGCGGCGAAGCAACGGGACTGTCGACATCGATAGCTACCGCCGAGACGCGCTGATGTTGCGTGAGCAGACGCGAACTGAATTCTTCCGAAGCATCGCGCGCGCCGTTCAGCCCTACATCGGGAGCGTGGCGATTATCGTCACTTACTGTTTCGCCTTGCGTCTGATGTTTCCGATGCCGGCCGTCGCTGAGGTACCTGAAGCGATTGCCGCGCGCGGCGAAGTCCTGATCACGACCCTTCATGCGGTCGGCGCCCAGGTTTACGAGTGCAAGGCCAATTCCGACGGCAAACTGACTTGGCAATTCCGCGAACCGATTGCGACGCTGTTCATGGCCGGGAAGACGGTGGGGCGGCACTACGCTGGCCCGAACTGGGAAATGACCGACGGCAGTGCGGTGCGTGGAAAGGTTTCTGGTCAATCGCCGGGCGAAAGCCCAAACGACATTCCGCTTTTGAAACTCGACGCGACGCCATGGCGTGGCGCCGGACTGCTCAGCAACATCGCAACGGTTCAGAGGCTCAACACCCGCGGTGGTGTTGCCAAAGAGACTGCGTGCGACTCGGCCGGCGCATTTCTGAGTGTGCCGTACACAGCCGACTATGCGTTCTACAGAAAAGCAGCTGACCCGCTTTCACCCCAAGAGCATTGAACCGCAAATGGAGAGTTTCATGGGTAAACTCATCGCACTTCTGTATGGTCTTGTGGCGTATCTCTTGTTTGCTGTGTCGATTGTATACGCCATAGGCTTCGTAACCGGATTGGTGGTGCCGAAGACGATCGATTCCGGTCCCGCCGGACCGCCGATGCAGGCGATCGTCGTCAATCTGCTGCTGATGGGGCTGTTCGCGGTCCAGCACAGCGTGATGGCGCGGCCGCAGTTCAAGAAGTGGTGGACACAGTTCGTGCCGCAGACGATCGAGCGCAGCACGTTTGTCCTGTTCTCCAGCCTGGCGCTGCTGCTGCTGTTCTGGCAGTGGCAACCGCTCCCGGCCGTGGTGTGGCAGGTGAGCAACCCGCTGGCCGCCGACTTGCTCCTGGGAATCGGATTGTTCGGCTGGGTCCTCGTTTTTATCAGCACGTTCCTGATCAACCACTTCGAGTTGTTCGGCCTGCATCAGGTCGCCAACAATCTCGTCGGCAAGCCGATGCCGGCCATGCACTTCAGGACGCCACTGTTCTACAACGTGGTGCGTCACCCGATCTATCTCGGCTTTATCATCTTCTTCTGGGCGACCCCCGTGATGACGGCCGGGCATCTGCTCTTTGCCGCGGTGACGACGGCGTACATCTTTGTCGGTATCGCGCTCGAGGAGCATGACCTGATGGCGGTGTTTGGTGACGAATATCGCCGCTACCGGCAGCGGGTGTCGATGATCGTCCCGTTCCTCGGCAGGTCTTAACCGAGGTGTCTGACTGAGACGCAGCCGGCGCGTGACGGTGAGCCAATCACGGCGGTTGTCCCCGCAACCCCGTCATCGCCGGCCTCGTTTCACCCTCTGCGGATCCTCTGCTAACCTCTGCCCGAGGAACACGCAGAGGATAGTCTTATGGCCGTGGCACAAATTGCCGCCGAACAAAAAGCCAGAAATCCGGCGGCGATCAGAAAAGCGATTACCGAGCTGACCGCGGCGTTCGGCAACCGCCTGGTGACATCGCAGGCGGTGCGCGAGCAGCACGGCAACACCGTCACCTGGATCGCCAATCAGCCGCCCGACGCTGTCGTCTATCCGCAATGCACCGAAGAAGTGCAACAAATCGTCCGTATTTGTGCGGCGAATGGCGTGGCCATTATCCCCTTTGGAGTCGGCACCTCGCTCGAAGGCCACGTCAACGCGCCGGTGGGCGGCGTGTCGATCGATTTCCGCGACATGAACAAGGTTCTGACGGTGCACGCCGAGGATCTCGACTGCATTGTCGAGCCCGGCATCACGCGGAAGGCGCTCAACGAGCAGCTGCGCGACAGCGGGCTGTTCTTTCCCATCGATCCCGGCGCTGATGCTTCCCTCGGCGGAATGGCAGCCACACGGTGTTCCGGCACCAATGCAGTGCGCTATGGCACCATGAAGGACAACGTCCTGGCGCTCAGGGTGGTGCTGGCGAACGGGGAGGTGATCGACACTGCACGGCGAGCCAAGAAGACGGCAGCCGGCTACGACCTCACGCGACTCATGGTCGGTTCGGAAGGCACGCTCGGGATCATCACGCAATTGACGTTGAAGCTCTCCGGAATTCCGGAAGCGATTTCCGGCGGCACTTGTCCGTTTCCATCCGTGGAGGCGTGCTGCAATACCGCCATCCATACGATTCAATCCGGCATTCCAGTGGCCCGCATTGAATTGCTCGACGCGTTGCAGATGCGGGCGTGCAATCTGCATTCCAATCTCGGTCTGCCGGAGACGCCGATGCTGTTCCTCGAATTTCATGGCACGGAAGCTTCGGTCGCCGAACAGTCGAAACGGTTTGGTGAAATCGCCGCCGACTTCGGCGGCGGCCCCTTTAAGTGGACGACGCGGCCGGAAGAGCGCACGCGGCTGTGGGAGGCGCGCCACCATGCAGCGATGTCGAATTTCGCCCTCCGCCCGGGCGCGGCGATGGTCGCCACCGACGTTTGCGTTCCGATCTCGCGGCTGGCCGAATGCGTGACTCAAACGCAGCGCGACATCGAAGAAAGCCGCATTCTGGCACCGATCGTAGGCCATGTCGGCGACGGTAATTTTCATCTTACGCTGCTGATCGACATGGATGACGCGGACGAAGTGAAGCGGGCGAAGGCGCTGTCCGAACGGCTGGTGGAGCGGGCGCTGGCAATGGATGGAACCTGCACCGGCGAGCATGGCGTGGGGCAGGGGAAGATGAAATATCTGGTGGCCGAGCATGGTGCCGCGGCGCTGGCCGTCATGGCCTCGATCAAGCGGGCGCTCGACCCGCAAAACATCATGAATCCCGGGAAGATCGTCGCGCTGTCTTAATGGTCGCGACATAGATTTGCCGCCATAATTCGCCAAAATAGCTTAGATTGACGATGAGTGGCTGAGGCGCGCGCCGGATGCGGATCTGGTGCCGGAGCTCGTTTGCAAACGACCCTGCTTGGATTGGCGATTGCGATCATTCTGGCGCTTGTGACGGCGCTGGTGGGACCGTTGCTGATCGACTGGGGCAACCACCGTGCGCTGTTCGAGACAGAAGCGAGCCGGCTCATCGGCGTCAATGTGCGGGTGACCGGCGGCATCGAGCCGCGTCTGCTGCCCTCGCCGCGGCTCATATTACATGGCATCGCAATCGGTGACGGTCCCGACACGATCCGGGCCCGCACGCTCGGTGTCGAGTTCGCGCTCGGTTCATTGATGCGCGGCGAATGGCGCGCCGCTGAGGTGCGTCTTGCCGGCCCGCAAATTAGCCTCGGACTGGACACTTCCGGCCGCGTTCGCGCGCCGGGCTTCACGGTCGCTTTCAAGCCTGATGAATTGTCAGTGGACCGCCTCAGCATCGAGGATGGGACGGTTACGCTCACCGACGCTGCCAGCGGTGCAAGCGTCACCATGGATCGCGTTCGGTTCAACGGTGAAGCACGTTCACTTGTGGGGCCTGTGAAGGGCGAGGGCGCGGTCACGATCGCCGGACAGCTTTATCCATATCGCATTGCTCTCGGCCGGCTGAGCGAGGAAGGCTCGTTCAAACTCCACCTCAATGTCGATCCCATGGATCGTGCGCTCAGTATCGAAGCCGATGGCGCGCTGGCCCTGGCCGCCGGCGAGCCGCGCTTCGACGGCGTCTTGAGTCTGTCGCGCCCCGTCGGTATTGGCACACGCGGCGCAGGACAGTCAGCGCAGACATTGACGCAGCCCTGGCGGGTGAGCGGGAAGGTGAAAGCAAGCGGCCAGTCGGCGCTGATGGAGAACGTCGAGTTCCAGTACGGTTCGGACGAGCAGGGCATCAAGCTTGGTGGCGTCGCCGCTTTCAGCTTCGGAGCACAGCCGCACCTCGAAAGCGTGCTGTCCGGCCGTCAGATTGATCTCGATCGCGCCATCTCCGGCACCGATGCTGTGCGCCAACCGCCCGCCGCCGCCATTCGCAAGCTTGCCGAATTGGGGTCGGCCGCTTTTCGAACCTCACTGCCGATCCAGATCGGTGTCGGCATCGATCAGGTCACGTTCGGCGGCAACAGCGTCCAGAATGTGCGCGGTGATATCAGCAGCAGTGCCGACGGCTGGAAACTCGACCGGTTTGAGTTTCGCGCACCCGGCATGACGCAAGTACGCCTGAGCGGCCGGCTTGATGTCGGGGCAGACGGAGTAGCCTTCACCGGGCCTGCCGAGATCGATGCCTCGGATCCAAAGGTGCTGGCCGCCTGGCTGGAGGGACGCAGCGAGAACTCGCAGGGCGAGCTGCGACCAATGAGCCTGCGTGGCGATGTGATCCTCGCCAGCGACAGGATTGCGGTCGAAGGCCTCAAGGCAGAAATTGATCGCAGGCCTTTGACCGGCCGCCTGGCCTATTTATTCCGGTCAGGCACGCGGCCGGCCACGCTCGATGCCGAAATCAAAGCGCCTCAGTTCGACATCGACGCCGCTGTTGCCTTTGGCAAGGCCCTGCTCGCCGGCTCGGCGATGGAACGGCCTGGCGAAATAAGCCTCGCGGCCGATATCGAACGCGCCACATTCGCCGGCACTGAAGCGCGCGACGCGCGGGTGCGGCTCAGGGTTGATGCAAGGGGCTTGCAGCTCGACCGACTGTCGATCGGTGATTTTGCCGGCTCGCGTTTCGCCGCAAGCGGGCGCGTCGAGACCAACGGGCACGCACCGCGCGGAACGCTTTCCCTCGATCTGGAGACAAAACAAACAGCCGCAATCCTCGCCACGGCTGGGAAATTCGCGCCGAAAAGCGCAGAGCGTGTCTTGAGGCTGCTCGATCGTGTCGGGCGCGCAAAATTGCACGCGACGCTTGATGCCACTGGCGATGACAAATCGCCCGTGAGCGCTGCGCAATTGGCGGTCACAGGCGATCTCGACGATTTGCGTGTGGATGCGCGCGTGAATGTGAATGGCGATTGGAGCAAGCAGTCCGTCGCGAATGTCCGCCTGGATGGAACGGTCGATGCGCCACAGGGCAGGGCGCTGATCAAGTTCATGAATCTCGATTGGCTCGTGGCAGTTGGAAACGGCGCCGGCCAGCTCAAAGTGCAGGCCGCGGGACCCCTCACCAGCGACATGACGTTTGAGGCGCGGCTATCCGCGGATGGTCTGTCTGCGCAAGCGAACGGGAGCGGACAGCTTTCTGAGGCGGAAGGCGTCAAGGCCAAAACGATTTTGCGGGTGACGAGCGCCGATCTGCGACCGGTATTAACGGGATCTGCAGCGGGCAGCTCCCTGCCATTGCAGATGACGTCGCGCGTCACAATTGCGGGCGAGGCGATGGCGTTCGAAGACATTGATGCGAAGCTCGCAGGGTCCGGCATTCGCGGCCGCATTGCCGTCGACGGTGCTTCGCCGCGCCGGATTGATGGCCGCATCGAATCGGACGCAGCCGATGTCCCGGTGTTGCTTGCCCGCGGGATCGGTCTGCAACCGCAAACCCCCGCTACCGGTGACGCATGGAGCTGGTCGAGCGAGCCCTTCGTGAATGGCTTGCTCGGCAAATTTGCTGGCAAGGTCGCGCTCAAGTTCGCGCGCGCGCGTGTGCTGGGCCAGTTCGCCGCGCGCGATCTCAACGCGACATTGCGCTTCGGCAAGGATGAATTGGCGCTGGAGGACGTTGCCGGGACTCTCGCGGGAGGGCGTTTGTCCGGCGGAATTGCATTCCGCAGCGGCGAGAACGGCTTGACCACACGCGCCCGGATTTCGCTCGCGCGTGCGGACGTTGCGACGTTGTTGTCCACGGCCGGGCGGCCACCGGTCACCGGTTCGCTCGACTTGACGGCTGAGACGGAGGGGACAGGCTTGAGCCCGATTGCTCTTGTCGGCTCGCTCAAGGGCTCCGGAAAAATCGTGCTCTCCAACGGCCAAATGGCCGGCCTCGATTCGCGCAGCTTCGAGGCCGTCACGCGGGCCGTCGATCAGGGCTTGCCGATCGAAGCAGGCCGCATCTCTGTCCTGGTGGGCAAATCCCTGGACGGCGGTCCATTGTCCCTGAAGCGTGCGGAGTCCACCGTTCAGATCAATGCCGGCCAGCTCCGTCTCAGCGACGTGTCAGCCGAGAGCAAAGACGCGGCGCTGTCGATCGCCGGTACGCTCGACCTGACCGACGGATCAGTCGACGCCCGGCTCATATTGTCGGGCTCAGCCGAGGCGGCCGGCGCGCGCCCGAACATCTTCGTGGCGCTGAAGGGGCCACTAACGGCTCCGGCGCGAAGCGTCGATGTATCGGCGCTCACGGGATGGCTGACATTGCGGGCGGTGGAAAATCAGACGAAGCGATTGCGCGCCATTGAGAACGTACCGGCCCAGCCTCGCGGGCGGGGCATGCCGAATACTCAGCAAGCACCCGCCCTGCCAGCACCGATTGATGTCAGGCCAGCACCCGCGCCCCGAAGCGCGGGCCAGCCTGCTGCATCAGTCCGCTCGCAGAACTGAATGGACAACTCGCGGACTTTGTATTTCGCGAGGGTCGCTCTGCGGAATACGGTCTTCGCCGTTCTGCAATCGATAGTGATCGAGGACAAAAAGGCGGATCGCGGACGACAGGTTACCGTGGCGGCGATCGGTGTCGATCGAAGCCACGAGATCTGACAAAGTCAGTTCCCGTCCGTTCGCGATTTCTTTCAGTCCTCTCCAGAAGGCGTCTTCGAGACTTACACTTGTCTTATGGCCCGCAATTACGATCGAGCGTTTGACGACCGGAGATTTCATTGATGGTCCCCTATTTCGACCCGGTGCCGATCGAGGTCGCGGCCGGCTTTGGCTTGGCGCGCGGCTTCAATCTCGCGAACTTTTTTGAGTTCACCATAGGCAAGGCGATTGGCTTGGGCATTTTGATCATGCCGCCGCCGTTTGTCCCGCTTTCGAACGGTCCGAAGATTGATCACTTCAGCCATTCCGTCGCCCCTCGATGGTAACGGGTTACGTTGCAGTTCGGCGCTCACGTAAGTGCAAGCATCACTGCCAAATGCGCCGACACGTTGGCGGAAAGATGCCTTTCCGGCGGAGTTCACAAGGTTGCCGACGACATGTGCAGTGAGTTGCGGCTGTAGTTCAATACACGGTTGGTTGATTACAAAAATCGAACAAATGATCGATATCGAATATGAGTAGAAACGAAGAATGTAATTTGCGCGGTACCATGGAACTTCCAAATGTATATTTAAACATTGAGGCGTCTATACTGTCGAAGACATGAAACCACCCCCCATGAAACTCTAGGGTAAGTTTTTCATATCGTGCAATTTGACATGTTGCTGCCGTAGAATAGTAGCTGGATACGTACAAACCATTGTCACCGTTACATTAAGACCTGCAGAATACAGCGACGTCAGGTTGCTGGTTTTATTGCGGAACCCACGCCCGGACCTCCGAACACTGCTTACCATTTTACCGTGCGCGCTAGCCGGGCCGGATCATTTTTTCGGGCCGGACCAAACGGTCAAATTCCGGACCGCTCACAAAGCCCAGGCGAATGGATTCTTCCCGGAGAGTTGTACCGTTGGCGTGCGCCGCTTTCGCGACTTGTGCGGCCTTGTCGTAGCCAATTTTCGGAGCGAGCGCCGTTACCAGCATGAGCGACCGCTCCATGAGTTCGCGAATACGCGGTTCGTTTGCGCGAATACCATCGACGCAATTTTCGGTGAACGACTTCACGGCGTCGCCGAGCAGCCGGATTGATTGGAGCATGCAATAGGCGAGCACCGGCTTGTAGACGTTCAGTTCGAAATGGCCCTGACTGCCGGCGATCGAGATGGTGGTTTGGTTGCCGAACACCTGGCAGCAAACCATCGTCAAAGCCTCGCTCTGCGTCGGGTTCGTCTTGCCGGGCATGATCGAAGAACCGAGCTCGTTGCTCGGCAGAACCAGTTCGCCAAGGCCCGAGCGCGGGCCTGAACCAAGCAGCCGGATATCGTTTGCAATCTTGAACAGCGCGGTAGCGGCCGCGTTGATGGCACCGTGCACGAACACGTAGGCGTCATGAGCGGCCATGTGTTCGAATTTGTTGGGCGCGCTCACAAATGGCAGCTTTGTCATCTTCGCTATTCGGCGGGCAACGGCTTTCGCAAATTGTGGCTTTGAATTGAGGCCCGTCCCGACCGCGGTACCACCTTGCGCGACTGGGTAAAGCTCTCGCTGCGCCGATGCGAGCCGCGCGAGAGCGGACTTCACTTGTGCGGCATAGCCGGAAAATTCCTGCCCCAACGTGATCGGGGTTGCGTCCATGGTATGGGTGCGGCCGATCTTGATGATCCTGGCAAACTGGTTGGCTTTCCGGTCGAGTGCCTTGTAGAGGTTTAACAATGCCGGTTTGAGGTGGCGCTCGATCTCGATCGCTGCCGAAATGTGCATGGCCGTCGGGATCGAATCGTTCGACGACTGGCTCATGTTGACATGATCGTTCGGATGAATTGGTGCCTTCGCGCCGAGCGTGCCGCCGAGCTTGAGATTGGCGGCGTTCGCAATCACTTCATTGACATTCATGTTTGTCTGCGTGCCGGATCCGGTCTGCCATACGAGCAGCGGAAAGTGCCCATCCAGTTTGCCGTCGGCAATATCCTGCGCAACCGCCGCGATGGCGGCCGCGCGCCTGCGATCGAGCGATCCGAGCGTCCGGTTGACCTCGGCCGCCGCACGCTTGATCACACCGAGTGCGCGCACGATCTCGATGGGCATACGCTCGGTTCCGATGCGGAAATTGCGGAGCGAGCGCTCGGTTTGAGCGCCCCAGAGTCTGTCGGCAGGAATCTCCAATGGCCCGAAGGCGTCGCTTTCGATGCGGGTCCTGGCAGATTTTTTACGCGCTTTGGCCATGGAATTTGTCCGACGCCGCCAAAACCCGAGGGTTCAGATCAAGCTACGCCGCGTGACGTCAGAAACAAGCTTGGTCGTCGACGGGCAGAAGGAGCACAATTATTTCTTGCGAAAGCGATCAAGTCGAACCACTTCACCGCCGCCCGCGGCCGGCTTCTCCGATTTCTCGCGCTTGCCCGCCGACGCAGGTGAGCGAGCCGGTGTTTCGGTCCCGGTCGTGGCAGGGGCTGCAGCAGGAGCGGCCGGCAATCGGTTTTTCTTGTTAGTCGCCGCCAGGGGCTCCTGCACATTTGCGGGCGCCGGACGCTCCTCGCCCTCGATGACCTCTTCGAACTGGAGACCGAACTGCACTGACGGGTCGAAAAAACCATTGATGGCTTCGAATGGCACCGTGAGTTTTTCGGGGACGCCGCCAAACGAGAGTCCGACTTCAAATTCTTCTTCGTCCACCTTCAGATCCCAGAATTGATGCTGAAGGATGATCGTCATTTCCTCGGGATATTGCGCGCGCAGGCGGTCCGACATGTGCACGCCGTCAGCACGTGTATCGAACGAAATGTAAAAATGATGGTCGCCGGGCAGGCCCTTCTTGGCGGTATCCGTCAGCACACTGTGCACGACGCCCCGCAAGGCTTGCTGGGTCAGAAGATCGTAGCGGATCTGGTCGGTCATGACGGGTCGGATCTTGAGTGAATCGCGCGATGCTACCGCGTTGCACACACTTTGCGCTATCCCCGGGGGGCCACGCATAGCACGCTGTCACAATTGGACGCGCTGGGGACGTACGGGGAAGTGGAGGCTTCTGTTGCCAGGTGCCTCCGGACCCCGCCTGACGGAGCTTAACCCGCCAGGGCTTTAGTTCGGTATTTCAAACCGCTTACGCGGCCTGAGCAACCGGAGCATAGTTGTCGTTTGCAACTATGGAATGGCCCGATAACGGCGGAACCATGCCGAGCAAAAGTCCGCCCTTTACGCCCTCGTCGATCCTATTTCGCCCCCGCCGAAACCTGTGCTCGCCGGGCTTTGGTGGAGGCGCCGGGTACTGCCCCCGGGTCCGATGGGTTTATTACGACGGCCGTTTATCGCCATAGCCGGGTTGCCCCGGCAGACCGAATATAGGCGTTGAAGGTTACCGAAGAAAGAGCAGCCAATCGTAGGCGAAAACAGGCACTTATGGCTGGGGCGCCAGTGTCGTGGGCCCACCGTAAGAGTAGGGCCCCGGAAATTCGCCGATCGGTACTACATGGGTGACCACGTTCCCGAATCCTTCGCCTGGGAGCCAAGCATGCAGGTGGAAAGCAGGCGGTTCGATCCTGAAGGCTTCCGGCCAGCGCAGTTCGAATTCAAGCGTGACCGCCTGTTCGCCGGCCGGGCAGATGGTTGCAGAGATGCCCGCGAACACGGTTTGGGCGGCGCGATGGACATGACCCGCCGCCACCAACTGCGCGCGCGGGTGCCTTTTGAGGAGCGCCGCCAGCGCATCCGCGTTCATCAGCCGCATTCCATCCGAGGATACGATGCCTGTGTCGAAGGGCGGGTGGTGCAAAAACAAAAGCGCGGGCCGCGTCGACGAGGCGGCGAGTGTCTTTTCGATCCACCCCAACGTTGCCGTATCGAGTTCGCCATGCACGGCGTCTGGCACGGTTGAATCGATCAGCAGAATATCGAGCTCGCCGACACGACGCGTTGAATTGAGCGCGCTGTCGGCCGCGCCATAAGCGGGGTCGGGAAAGGCCTCGCGAATGGCTGACCGGCGATCGTGATTTCCAGGGATTGCGGCGAACGGTATCTGTAACGCGCGCAGCAATTTTGTTGCATGCTGATATTCTTCCGGCAGCGCTGCATGGGCGATGTCGCCGGAGATGACCACCAGGTCGGGCCGCGGCGAGAAGCGATTGAGCGTGTCGATCGCCGCCGCAAGCGCAGCGGAAGTATCGACGCAACCGTAGGCGAAGGTGCCGGGCGGCGTAATGTGCAGGTCGGAGATCTGAGCGATCAAAACAGGGCGTGCGGCCACGAGCGCGTTTCCGGCAGTCAATCCGCTCGGGGTTTTGCCACGCTATGGTAAAGAATCGATGTCTGCGGTGCACACATGGCCGATATTAAAGTCTTCAGCACGCACGCCCTCCAGGAAGTGTTACGCGAGCTGGGGCCAGCGTTTGAGCGCGCAAGCGGAGTGCGGCTCGCCATTAGCTATGACCCGGCCAATGCGCTCAAGCACAAGATCGAAGACGGTGCAGTGTTCGATGTGGCGATCGTCACGCGGGCGGTCATCGACGTACTGGCAAAGCAGCGGAAGATTGTCCACGAAAGCTGCACCGATATCGCCCGCTCGGGCCTCGGGCTCGCGGTGTGCAAAGGCGCGGCCAAGCCCGATGTGACGACCGTCAATGCCTTCAAACGTGCGCTCCTCGCAGCCAAATCGGTCGTGCGCTCGAAAGAGGGCACGAGCGGATTGTATTTCGACGCGCTGCTCACGCGCCTCGGGATTGCCGAAGCCATGCGCGGCAAGGTCGTTTTGGGTGGCAGCGGCCGCATCGCGGAACTCGTGGCACGCGGCGAGGCCGAAATAGCCATACAGCAAATACCGGAGCTTCTGCCCGTCGAAGGCGTGGAATTTGGCGGACCGCTGCCGGATGAGCTGCAGCTTTACACCGTGTTTTCCGCGGGTGTCAGCGCCACGTGCAAAGCGAAGGGCGTGGCCACAGCGTTGATCGATGCCTTCACCACACCAGTGGCGGCCGCACTGCTTGAGGCGAAAGGACTCGCGCCGATGCCGCGTTGAATGGCGTATGCTTCCCGCCTTGACGCGGGAGGAATGCATGCGGCCGTTCGAAGGGATCCGGGTGATCGACGTCACCCATGTTCTGGCGGGGCCGTTCGCGGCCTATCAACTGGCCCTGCTCGGTGCCGACGTGATCAAGGTCGAGCATCCGGCCGATCCCGACCAGAGTCGCGGCGCGGGCACCGACAAGGAACTCAACCGCCGACACATGGGCACGGCGTTCCTGACGCAGGCCTCGAACAAGCGCTCGATTACGCTCGATCTTAAACAGGAAAAGGATCGCGACATTTTGAAAAAACTGGTCGCGACCGCCGATGTGTTCGTGGAGAACTACCGGCCGGGAGCGTTCGAGGCGCTCGGCCTGGGTTACGAGGCACTCGCCACGATCAATCAACGACTGATCTATGCTTCGTTCTCGGCATTCGGGCAGAAAGGTCCGCGCTCCGAGCAGACCGCCTACGACCACGTGATCCAGGCAACGTCCGGTATCATGGCAATGACAGGGACACCTGAGGCCAACCCAATCAAGTTTGGATCGCCGGCGGTCGATTACGCGACCGGCATGACCGGCGCCTTCGCACTATCGGCGGCTTTGTACCAGCGTGAGCGCACTGGAAAGGGCCAGCACATCGACATGGCTATGCTTGATGTCGCGCTGATCCTCATGAGTTCACATCTCGCGGGATATTTGCGCAACGGCGCGCATCCAAAGCCGAGCGGCAACAGCAATCCGCATGCGACCAACAGCGCTTACCAGACCAGGGACGGGCTGGTGATGCTTGGTGCGAGCAATTTGCGCCAGCAGCGAAGGCTTTGGACGTTGCTCGAGCGTCCCGACATGATCAAGACGACAAACGAACAGCGTGAAGCCGACCGCGAGCGCGAAGCGGCAGTGCTGAGCGAGATCATGCTTGCGCGTACCGCCGACGAATGGGAGGTCTTCCTGCAGTCCCGCCACGTGCCTGCGGCGCGCGTACGCACGATGGGTGAGGCGGTGGCCGATCCACAGCTCAAGTCTCGCGGCATTATTCATCGCCACGAGACCGGCAACGGCATTGACGGTGGTTTCGGCGTTCCGGTCGCCGCTTTTACATTTGCGCATGGCGGCCCGCGCGTCGATACACCGCCGCCCGCGCTGGGCCAGCACAATGCGGAGATTTTCGCAGAGCTCGGTATGAACCCGAGCTAGGCTTTCGCTACTTTGCCGCGGCGCCGGACTTTTTCACCAGCGCCGACCACTTGGCTTCCTCGCGATCAATGTCGGCGGCGTATTCCTCCGGGCTCGTGGGGAGTGGCTCGGCGCCCTCCATTGCGAGATGATTGTTGACTACGGGGTCGCTCAGCGCCGCGCGCAACGCAGTGTTGAGCTTTTCGATGATCGGTCGCGGCGTGCCCGCGGGCGCGACGATCCCGTAATGCAGCACGGCTTCGAAGCCGGACACCCCTTGCTCGGCCACCGTCGGCACATCGGGAAACGAAGGGGACCGCGTCAAACTGGTGACGCCGAGCGCGCGCAGCTTGCCTTCCTTTACGAGCCCAATCGCGGGAGGCAGTGACGAGAAATAAATCTGGACATGTCCGCCGAGCAGATCGGTGAGTGCAGGCCCAGTCCCCTTGTAGGGAATATGCGTGAGATCAATACCCGCTGTTTCTGCGAACAGCACGGTGCCGAGATGAATGCCGCTGCCGCTGCCAGCTGAGGCATAGTTGAGTTTGCCGGGCTGCGTCCTGGCCAGTGCGATCAGTTCAGGAACGTTGCGGGCGGCAACTCCCTCGTTGACCAGTATAATGAGCGGACTGGTGGCGATCAGGCCCACCGGTGCAAAATCCTTGCGCGGGTCATAACCCACATTCGGATAGAGCGTCGGATCGATAGCCAGCGTGCCGGTGCCCCCGAGCCCGAGGGTGTAGCCATCGGCGGGCGCCTTGGCGACCTGGCGCGTGCCGATCGAGCCGCCGCCACCACCGCGGTTTTCAATCACCAGCGGCTGACCGAGGACCTTGCCCATGGGTTCGGCAACTGCGCGTGCCATGACGTCGTTGCCGCCGCCGGGCGCGTAAGGAACGATAAGCGTAATCGGACGATCCGGATAGCCGGTTTGCCCTTGCGCGGTCAGAGGCCAAACCACCGACCAGATTGCGGCGATGCCCAGTAGGGTAATGAATTCCCGCCGCTGCACGGGTGTCTCCGGGACTTCGTGGTGAGCAGCCAATCATCGACGGCGGACGGTCGCGGCGCAAGGGTGGTTCCCGCTGCCGACTAGTCGCAGCCTTCGGCGCGATGTAACCCTACGGCGCATGTCCGATTCCACCAGATCGCCTACGGGCACCCCGATTCCGGTTACGACGCTCCCTTCTCTGCCTGAACTGTTCCGCGCCTTCGTCATCGTGTCCATTTCCGGTTTCGGCGGTGCGCTGCCGTGGGCGCGGCGGATGATTGTCGATCAAAAACACTGGATGACGGCGGATGAGTTCAACGAAGCCTTTGCACTTTCGCAGTTTCTGCCCGGACCCAACGTCGTCAACTTTTCCGTCGTGTTCGGTTCGCGTTTCGGCGGTGCACCAGGCGCGGCGGTTGCACTCGCTGGCCTGATGGGGCCACCGCTGATCATCGTCACAGTGCTGGCATTTCTTTACGCGCGCTTTGGCGACGTGGAAATGCTCAGTCGCATTCTGACGGGCATTGCCGCCGCTGCTACCGGCTTGCTGATAGCGGTCGTTGCGAAGATGGCGGCACCTTTGTTCCTTAAACGTTGGGATTGGGCGCCGTTAATTGCCATCGCCGCCTTCATCGGCGTTGCAATCATGCAATGGCCGCTGCCGTGGGTATTTGCCGGCCTCGCACCGGTCAGCATTGCGCTGGCATGGATGAAACGATGAACGACAACCCTCTGCTTTCACTATTTGGGTATTTCGCGCTGCTGTCGCTATTCGCGGTTGGCGGAGCCAATGCGGCGATTCCAGAAATGCATCGCATTGCGGTTGAGGTGATGCAGTGGATGACCGAGCGGCAATTTGCCGACAGTTTCGCGATTGCGCAGATTTCACCCGGACCGAACATCATCATCGTCACGCTGATCGGCTATCACGTCGCCGGCCTTGCCGGCGCCGCCGTGGCGACGGCGGCGATGTGTGGGCCCACGTGCATTCTCGCTTTTCTCGTCGCGCGTACATGGGATCGTTTCAAGGAGGCGCGCTGGCGCATCGCCATCCAATCAGGGCTTGTTCCAGTATCGCTCGGACTGATTGCCGCCAGCGCTTTTGTTCTGGCGCGCAGCGCGGATCACAATATCTACGCTGCCATAATTACAGGCACGACCGCGCTGGTCGGCTTTGCCACCCGCATCAATCCGCTCTGGATTTTCGCCGTTGGTGGCCTTATGGGCCTCAGCGGCTGGCTGTAGCGGCCCCCCAACATCGGCGCTTCCGACCGGGGCGTCACGTGTGCTAGGGATCATTCGTGGGATCTACGCGGCAAGCCAAGAACCAAGAAGTAAGCAAGAAGTAAGAATGTAGAGAGAGTGCAGGGAGGAACAGGATGACCGAGGGGGTCAGGACCCCCCCGCGCGGGGGTGGGTTACGCTTTAAGGTGCGCGGTCCGCGTGATTTTTACGGCGGGCTTGCTCTGATCGGTTTGGCGATTATCGCTATTGTGACATCGGGCGATCTTCCGGGAACGCATGGCTTTGCTTTTGGGCCGGGCACTGCACCTCGTCTGTTCGCAGGATTGCTTGCGATCGTTGGAGCACTGGTGGCGCTCTCGGGCCTTCTTGTCGACGGCCCTCCGATTGAACGCTACGCGGTCCGCGGTCCCGCATGGGTACTCCTGGCGATTCTCGCCTTCGCCGGCATGATCCGCGGCGTCAGCATAGGGCCGGTGACCATACCGCCTCTCGGTCTGGTGCCGTCGACCTTCGCTGCCTTTTTGGTCTCCATCTTCGGCTCAACCGAAATGCGCTGGGTGGAAAGCTTGATTGCTGCTGTGGTGATGACGGCCTTCTGCGTCGGCTTGTTCGTCTATTTGCTGCAGCTACCATTCCAGCTTTGGCCCTGGATCTGAGCAGGAAGCGCAATTATGAGTGAACTTCTTGCAAACCTCGCGCTCGGCTTCTCGGTCGCTGCGAGCCCTTACAACATCGGCTTCTGTCTGCTTGGCGCATTGGTCGGCACGCTGGTCGGCGTGCTGCCCGGCATCGGCACCGTTGCGACGGTCGCCATGCTGTTGCCAATCACATTTGGCCTGCCGCCGGTCGGCGCGCTGATCATGCTCGCCGGAATTTATTACGGCGCGCAATATGGCGGCTCGACGACCTCGGTGCTGGTCAATATTCCGGGTGAAGCCACCTCGGTCATAACCTGCCTCGACGGCCACCAGATGGCGCGGCAGGGCCGCGCGGGCGCGGCGCTCTCAATTGCCGCCATCGGCTCGTTCTTCGCCGGCTGCGTTTCGACCGTGCTGGTGGCCGCGCTCGGTGTGCCGCTCACCTCCATCGCGCTGCTGTTTGGTCCGGCAGAATATTTTTCCCTGATGTTGCTCGGTCTGATCTTCGCAGTGGTCCTGGCGAAGGGCTCGGTGCTCAAGTCGATCGCCATGGTCGTGACCGGCCTGCTGTTGTCGATGGTTGGCTCCGACCTGGAGACCGGCGCCGGGCGTATGACGTTCGACATTGCGGAACTTTCCGACGGCATCGGTTTCACCAATGTGGCGATGGGCTTGTTCGGCTTCGCCGAGATCATCCGCAATCTGGAAATGTCGCAAGAGAGCCGCGACATCGTGAAGGGTAAAATTTCCGGCCTGATGCCGACGCGGCAGGACTTGATCGATTCCTCCGGCGCGATCGCGCGCGGCACCATTCTTGGTTCGCTGCTGGGCATCCTGCCTGGCGGCGGGGCCGTGGTGGCCTCATTCGCCGCCTATACCTTTGAGAAGCGCATCTCCAAGAATCCGGAACGCTTTGGCCGGGGCGCCATTCAAGGTGTGGCGGCGCCGGAAAGCGCCAACAATGCGGCGGCGCAGACATCATTCATTCCGCTGCTCACGCTCGGCATTCCGCCGAACGCGGTCATGGCGCTTATGGTCGGCGCGATGACCATTCATGGCATCGTGCCTGGTCCGCAGGTGATGACCAAACAGCCCGAGCTGTTCTGGGGCATGATCGCATCGATGTGGCTCGGCAACCTGATGCTGGTGGTCATCAATCTGCCGCTGGTTGGCGTTTGGGTGAGCCTGCTGCGAGTGCCGTACCGGCTTCTTTACCCGTCCATCATCGTCTTCTGCTGCATCGGCATCTATTCCATCAATAACTCGCCGACCGACGTGGTCATCGCCGCGATCTTTGGTCTGTTTGGCTATTGGTTGAACAAGCACGATTTCGAGCCTGCACCGCTGGTGCTCGCGTTTGTGCTAGGTCCGCTCATGGAAGAGAATTTGCGCCGCGCGATGCTCATTGCGCGTGGTGACGCCACCGTATTCCTGACCCGGCCGATCTCGGCCGGGCTGATCGCGGTTGCAGCCGGGTTGCTGGTGATTGCGGCACTGCCGATGATCCGTAAACGGCGCGAAGAAGTCTTCGTCGAGTAGTCTAAATAGCGCCGGGTGTGCGGGTTTTGCCCGCCGCCCGGCTTTTCATTTCAGTTAGCGGGTGAATACTCCGGTCACCGCGAGCAATCCGCCCGCCAGGAAGACCAGCTGAATCGAGAAAATGGTGACATTGGCGTCCCACTTTTTCGCAATGATGGGGATGGGCGCATTGAAGGGCTCGTACCCGTTTTTGTCATAGGCGGCACCGCCATAAAGGGGCATGGCGATCAGCGCGCCGAAGAATGCGGCGTAGACGATCGTGCTCATGAGCGCGACGAGATACAGCCGTTCGACCGCCAGCGGGCCTGGCCACCAGGTCAGCGCCAAGGCAAGCAGCCCGAAGCCAACGTAGCTCGAAATCTGCCAGACGACGTGAAAACGCGCGTGCGGCGTCCAGGCCGGATTGGTGGCATGGGTTTTGTTGAAGTCGGCGACGACGGTGAGGACGGCCCAGCCGATGGTCACCAGCGAGAACAAGATACGGGCGACAAGGATATGGTCGAAGTGCATGGCGATCCCCAACTGCGGCAAAGCGATGGTAACAGGTCCCGGTACGAAAATCGGCGGGCATTCGACCGTTGATAAGGGCCTGCCAGCGGTTGCCGTCAGATGTAAACTTCCCCATCTTCGAGTCGCGAAAGATAAACGACCGATGCGCCAATATCTCGAACTGATGGAACTTATCCTAAGCCGGGGCGCAGAAAAGCGCGACCGCACCGGCACGGGTACGTTGTCGGTGTTCGGGCATCAAATGCGCTTTGCCCTGGATGAGGGTTTCCCTCTGCTCACAACGAAGAAGCTCCACCTGAAATCGATCGTGTATGAGCTGCTCTGGTTCCTGGCCGGAGATACCAACATCAAATATCTCCAGGAACATGGCGTGCGCATTTGGGACGAGTGGGCTGACGAGCGGGGGGACCTGGGTCCGGTTTACGGTCAGCAATGGCGCTCATGGCCGACGCGGGATGGCGCGACCATCGATCAGATCGGCAACGTGGTCGCAATGATCAAACGCAATCCGGATTCGCGCCGCCTGATTGTTACTGCCTGGAACCCGGCTGATGTCGATAAAATGGCACTCCCCCCGTGCCATTGTTTGTTTCAGTTCTATGTCGCCGACGGGAAGCTGTCATGCCAGCTTTATCAGCGCTCGGCCGATGTGTTTCTCGGTGTGCCGTTCAACATCGCTTCTTATGCACTGCTCACGATGATGGTGGCGCAGGTGACGGGGTACAAGCCCGGAGACTTCGTCCACACCTTCGGCGATGCCCATCTCTATCTCAATCACCTGGAACAGGCGCGGCTGCAGTTGTCGCGCGCGCCGCGACGCCCACCGGTGATGCGGCTCAATCCGGCGGTGAAGGACATTTTCGCATTTCAGTATGAGGACTTCACGGTCGAAAACTACGACCCTCATCCGCATATAAAGGCCGCGGTGGCCGTGTAGCCTGTTGCCAAGAAGTGATGGTTTTGTTGTCGCTGTTTGTATGCATCGAACTAACCTGATTTTAAGTGGGAACTAAGGGCCGCCAGTTCGAATTTGCGCAGAGATGTTTCGTTCTCAGGGGCGGCCGTTAGTAAAATATCAGAACAATTGTCCTATGCATTGATCACGAGATCGCAAAACAATGCCGTGTCTTTTCCCCTACCTGCTTTTTGATTTTTCGAACGAGAGTTCGCCTCACGTATGGGGACGTTTCTGTCTGATGTGCGACAGGACGGCGCCATGAAAGTCGTCCTTGTCGCGGCGATCGGGGACAATGCGATCATTGGGCGTGACGGCCAGCTG
>DASSIJ010000087.1:0-11248 GCA_035692045.1 Pseudolabrys sp.
GATCGAGGAGGCGTTCCGCCGTTTCAAAAACGCCAATCCGGAGCCGAAGGGCGAGCTCCGGCATATCAATCCATTCACGCTGCTGGTTGCGGTCGTGCTTTCGGCGCAGGCGACCGATGCCGGCGTCAACAAGGCAACGCCGGCACTGTTCGCGCTCGCCGACACGCCGGAAAAGATGGCGGCGCTTGGCGAAGAGCGCGTGCGCGAGTTGATCAAAACCATCGGCCTTTTCCGCACCAAGGCAAAAAACGTCGTCGCATTGTCGAAGCAGCTTTTGGCAGAGCATGGCGGGCAGGTGCCGCGCTCACGGGAAGCGCTGGAGGCGCTGCCAGGCGTCGGGCGCAAGACCGCCAATGTCGTGCTCAACATTGCTTTCGGTGAGCCGACCATCGCGGTCGACACTCACATTTTCCGCGTCGGCAATCGCACCGGTATGGCCACCGGCAAGACACCGTTCGAGGTTGAAACCAAACTGGAAGAGGTCGTTCCCGCGCAATACAAGCGCCATGCGCACCATTGGCTTATTCTGCACGGTCGCTACACTTGTGTGGCGCGCAGGCCGCGGTGCGAGCAATGCATCATCAGCGACCTGTGCCAATGGCCGGGGAAGACGGTCACATAACAGCGGCGTAGGGAGTGCGTCATGGAAGGCTCGTCGCTAGCGAAGGCGCGTGAACTCATTCGACGGGATGCTGCGGAATGTCTTCGTCGAGGCGGATTGCCCGCCAAGGCGGCGGCGTGGGTCAAGGCAAAGCCGCGGGTGACCGGCAACTTCAAACGTGATGTCACGGCCGCTACGAAATTCTGGCGCGGCGGCGCCGATCTGCTCGCCAGGCTCCCGAAGAAAACGGCACGGACGGCCGATCAGCAATACGCGGCAGAGCTTATCCTTTCCGATTGTCGCCGTTCGCGCGAGGATTTCCTCAGCCGCCACGCCGAAACGGTCTATCGCAAACTTACGAAAAATCTTGCTGTCTTCACGCGAGTGGACGATCTCGTTTACGAGGCTGGGAAGCTGGTGCCTGGCTTGACGCCGACGCACAAGCAAGTCGATGCCGAAAACGCGTTGATGCAAAGTGAAAAGGATGGCGTCGAGATCGATCAGGGCATTTTCCTCGCGCAAGTGCTTTCCATTCCGGATGCCGGCATGCACCTGTGCCAGGCCATGCTCTTGCCGAAAATGGAGGCGATCGAGCGCGGCGCCGACTTTATCAAGAACGGCGTCGTCGATTTTGGTCCGGCCAGGGTAGAGCGGCGGGGCAAATCGGCAATTGTGACGGTGCACAATCCGCGTTTCCTCAACGCGGAGGATGACGACACACTCGATGATACGGAAACGGCGGCCGATATCGCCATCCTCGATCCGATGAGCGAAATCTGCGTTTTGCGCGGCGATGTGGTCGATCATCCGCGATACAAGGGACGCAACGTCTTCTCTGCCGGAATCAATCTGACGCATCTCTATCGCGGCAAGATTCCCTTCCTCTGGTACATCCGCCGGGATATGGGAATCGTCAACAAGATGATGCGCGGTCTGGCGATGGGCACGCGCAGCGCCGACGAAGTTCACGGCGGGACTCGCGAAAAGCCATGGGTTGCGCAAGTCGAGGTCTTCGCCATCGGAGGTGGGTGTCAGTACCTGCTGGCAATGGATTATGTCGTTGCAGGAAGCGACGCCTACATGACGTTGCCGGCGCGAAAAGAAGGGATAATCCCCGGGGCTGCCAATCTGCGCCTGACGCGTTTCGTGGGCGCCCGCGCCGCCCGCCAGGCGATCATGATGGGCCGTCGCTTCGAGTGCGACAGCGCCGAAGGCCGCATGATCTGCGATGTCATCGCGCCGCCCGATCAAGTCGAGCAGGCCGTCGTAAAAGTATGTGACGATTTTACCTCGTCGGGCGTCGTCAGCGCCGCCGGCAACCGGCGGGCTTTCCGGGTCGGCGAGGAATCGCTCGATACGTTCCGCCGTTACATGGCGGTTTATTGCCGCGAGCAGGCCTACTGCCATTTCAGTCCGGCGTTGATTGCAAATCTCGAAAAGCACTGGAACGCCGCGCAGCGAAAAATCTGACGTTAAAGATCAAGCACGCCGAGGGGGAGCGCATGCCGCGTTTGCAGCTCAAGGGCATCAATCTCACGCCACGCAGTGAGAGATTCGATCCGATCGAAACCGCGTCGCGGGACGAGATCGGGGCGCTTCAGCTCAAGCGGTTGAAATGGACGCTCAATCACGCCTACAGCAACGTCGCGCATTACAAGAAGGCGTTCGAAAAGGCCGGCGTGCATCCCGATGACCTGAAATCACTCGACGACCTGCGACGATTTCCGTTTACCGCCAAAGACGACCTGCGCCAGCAGTATCCATTCGGGATGTTCGCCATTCCACGCGACCAGGTGTTGCGCGTGCACGCTTCGTCGGGCACCACCGGCAAGGCCACGGTCGTCGGATACAGCAGGCGCGATCTCGACAACTGGGCGGACTTGATGGCGCGCAGCATGCGCGCGGCCGGGTGCCAGCCCGGAATGCTGGTGCAGAATTCGTATGGCTATGGCCTTTTTACCGGCGGTATCGGCTTCCACTACGGCGCCGAGCGGCTTGGCATGACCGTCGTTCCGGTGTCGGGCGGCATGACGGAACGGCAAGTTCGCCTGATCGAGGATTTCAAGCCGGACGTCATCTTTGTCACCCCGAGCTACATGCTCGCGATTCTCGATGAATTCCACGCTCAGGGGCTCGACCCGCGCCGATCTTCACTCAAGATCGCCATGTGTGGCGCCGAGCCCTGGACCAATGCGATGCGTGCCGAGATCGAGGACGCGTTCGATGTGCACGCGATCGACAATTATGGGTTATCGGAAATCATTGGCCCCGGCGTGTCCTGCGAGTGCATCGAGAGCAAGGACGGGCCGCACATCTGGGAAGATCATTTCTACCCCGAGGTCATCGATCCGGCGACCGGCAAGGTCCTGGCGGACGGTGAGGTCGGTGAGCTGGTTTTTACGACCCTCTCCAAAGAAGCGATGCCGATCGTGCGCTATCGCACGCGCGATCTCTCGCGGCTGCTGCCGGGCACGGCGCGCTCGATGCGCAGAATGGAGAAGGTCGCCGGACGTTCCGATGACATGATGATCGTGCGCGGCGTCAATGTATTCCCCAGCCAGATCGAGGAGATCATACTCAAAGACGAACGTCTGGCGCCCCATTTCGTAATCGAGTTACGCCGCGCTGACCGGCTCGATGATATTACCGTCGTGGTTGAGACGCGGCCGGACGCGGACAACAGCACTTTTGCTGCCTGCGACCGCGATCTCGCTCATCACATCAAGGAGCTGATCGGGGTGACCGCAACGGTGCGCACGGTCAAGCCCGGGACCGTCGAACGGTCTCTTGGCAAAGCCAAACGGGTTATCGATCTGCGATCGAAAAGCTGACAACTAGCGCGGCTGCTCGATCAGTTCGACCCGCGCGCCTGAGAGCTTCTTGTGTACGTGCACCATGAATGCCATGGCAAAGATCGGGGTCGCCAGATTGAGGATCGGTATCGACACAAATGCAGCGACAAACATCCCTGCGATGAAAAGATAAACCGAATTGGCCTTGCGCATCGCCTTGGCTTCGTATGGCGGGCGGAATCGCATGGCCGCCAGCTCGAAATATTCGCGACCCAGAAGATACGCGTTGGCCAGAAACAGGATGACCACACCGAGGCCTGCGAAGAAGATGAACGGCAACGCGCAGATATAGATCAGCAGCGCCAGTGCTGCGAATTTGATACCCTCGATCAGGGCAAGAAGGAACGGCAAGGCGCGGCCGAGTGGCTCGGCCGGGTAGTGCTCGCCCTCGACAGCTTCGGCTATTTCGTCGACAAAGAAACTGCCGACAAATGCGGTGACCGCCGGCATCAGAAACAGCGCGCCGGTAATGATGCCCAATCCGGCCAGGATCGACAGCACCCAGGCGAGCGAGGACCAGACAGCGTGCGGCGCCACGCCGGTGGTTTGCTCGGCCCAGTTGGCGCCCGTCTCCGCCCAGGACGCGAGGAAGCGCTGCATCAGTATTCCGATGAACGTGATCAGAACCAGCGCAAGCCCCGCCGCCTTGAGCAGCACATGGCGCAAGTTGGGAGCGAACATTTGCAAGACGGCTTTGATGGCTGCGTCGATCATCCCGCAACAGTTAAGGCTCACCGCGACGGCGAGCAAGGCCGTCGATCACGCCACGGGGGAGAGCGTATCGTCGCGGACAGGCATCAGGGGGATCAATTCGTCAGGGCCAGCAGCCGGCAAATCCGTCCAGGCCAATGTCTTATAGTCGAATCCGCGCACGATCGTGGGTTTAACCACTTCAAAGTACGGAGAGATGTCGAAATCTCGCGGTGCATAGAGCGAGGAATGACGGATTTCCAGAATCTCCTGGCGTGCCGCCTCGCTGTCGAGACGCGTGACCTTTGGCAGGATCGGATAGCGCACGGTTTCAAATGCCTGCGCAATCAGCGCCGAGCAGATGATGCGGGTTGGATGGCCGGAACCGAGCGCGATCATGCGGCGCCGCCAACGTTGCGGCACCGGCAGCGGAAGCAGGTAGCGCATCAGATCGATGACGTTCTTGAGGTCGTAATCAAAACCGATGCGTTCGGCTGCGTAGGCGCAGACGCGGGCTCGATCGTCCTCATTGAGCTGGGTCGGCCGGCAAATGCGCGTATGAAAGCGCGCGTATTTCGACAGGGGTGCTGCGACCACGCCTTGCCCGATATTGGCTTCGACCAGGACCAATGACTCGCCGTCGGCGGTGGCGCGGTCGCCGATGGGACCAACGTAAAGCGCGGCGTGCGACCAGGTCGACTGTGTGAGGTATTTTATGACCCCGGAGATGTGGTTGTTGCCCTCGACCAGCAACACATCGCCCGGCTGCAAGGTGGCGCGCAAAGCATCGGGATCAGACGGCGTGAAAGGCTCATAGCCTTGCACCGGCTTTTCCAGATAGTGGGCCAGAAATCGCCCGACCCCATCGACCATCCAGCTCATAGCGGTCCTCGGCGCCAATACTTGGCGCACGAGACGCCATCCTCCGCGGGCCCCAGGTCCGCGTTGCGTCTCTTGTCGCCGAATTTAGGGAGAAGTCATTGCAATTTGGTTCATTGCTCGCGGGTTCATCGGCGCGCGGTGGAGTTACGGTTCGTTAGCCATAAAATTTGCCGCACGATGCGTGTTCAGGCACACTGTCGTCTCCAGCCAAGTGTTTAGGCACCATGTCGGGACCAAGCCGGCGCCTTCTCCTCGCCGCCTCCGCGGCCGTTGTCGCGGCACCGGCATTGCTGCGCGCGCAAACCGCGGCGGACGTGGACGTGGCGATCATCGGTGCCGGCGCGGCAGGTATCGCGGCGGCCCGACGCGTCGCCGCCGCCAATCGACGCTTCGTCCTGCTGGAGGCGACCAACCGGCTCGGTGGGCGCTGCGTCACGGACACGGCAATTTTCGGTGTGCCGTTCGATCTTGGCGCGCATTGGGTTCATCGGCCCGATGGGTATCCGCCTGGCGGACAGGCTTCGGCTGCAGGGCTCGATATTTATGCGGCGCCACGCGGGCAGGCAGTTCGCATCGGTCCTCGCAATGCGCGCGATGCAGAGCTGGAAGCGTTCCTGTCTGCCTTGGTGCGCTCGCGGCGCGCCATCGTGGATGCCGGCAGAGCGCGGGCGGATGGCGCAGCGGCTCGGGCTCTGCCCGCCGACCTTGCCGACTGGCGAGCGACCATGGAGTTCGTGCTTGGACCGTTTGCCTGCGGCAAGGATCTTGGGTCACTCTCGATTGTCGATCTTGCGCGTGTGCTTGAGCGCGACAACGATGCTTTTTGCCGGCAGGGCTACGGCGCGCTGATCGAAAAACTTGCTGCCGGTTTGCCCGTGCGATTATCCACACCTGTCACCCGTGTTGAGTGGGATCGTAACGGCGTCGATATTGTAACATCCAAGGGCTCCTTGCGGTCACGCGCAGTAATTGTCACTGCATCGGCCAACGTGCTCGCCGCGGACAAGATCGTGTTCAAGCCGGAATTGTCCAAACGTCAGCTCGATGCCGCCACGGCGCTTTCGCTCGGAAGCTATGATCACATCGCACTCGATATGCCGCGTAATCCCCTCAATCTGCAGCGGGACGATCTGGTCTTCGAGAAATCATCGAGCCGGCGTACTGCGGCTCTGCTTGCCAACGTATCGGGTAGCAGTCTCCATCTCGTCGAGGTTGGAGGGGAATTCGGGCGCGAATTGTCAGCCAACGGCAGTGCGGCGATGGTTGAATTTGCGCACGATTGGCTGACGTCGCTGTTCGGCAGCAGCGCAAAGAAGGCGATCAAGGGCAGTTATGCCACGCGCTGGAACGAAGAGCCCTTCGTTCTCGGCGCGATGTCGGCGGCCGTTCCGGGCAGCGCCGATGCGCGCAAAATTCTGGCGGAACCGATCGGTGGACGTATCTGGCTGGCGGGCGAAGCGTTGCACGAAACGCAGCCGGGGACTGTCAATGGCGCCTGGGAATCAGGGCAACGCACGGCGGAAGCGGCTTTACGCCAGATCGGGGCGTTGAAGAAACCGGAGGAAGACAAGCCACCACAACGTTCGCAGAAACGGCACCGCCGGCGCGGCGAGGACCGATGACAATACGGTCAAAGGCACTCGTCGCCTGGTCGAGCGGCAAGGACAGCGCGTGGGCGTTGCATGAAGCGCGTCGGGCCGGCGATTTCGATATCGTCGGAGCTTTGACTACGGTCACAGATACTTTCGGTCGGGTCAGTATGCACGGCGTCCGCGAACAATTGCTGCGGGCGCAGCTGGATGCTGCGGGTTTGCTCCCGATCGTCGTGCACATTCCATTTCCCTGCTCGAACGAGATCTACGAGCAGAAAATGGCGGAGGCGATCGCCAACGCCAGAGCTTCCGGCGTGACCCGCATGATTTTCGGCGATCTGTTCCTCGAGGACGTGCGGGCATACCGCGAGCGGCACCTTGCGGGGACCGGGATTACGCCGGTTTTTCCGGTATGGGGCCGGCCGACTCCGGCCCTCGCGCGCGAAATGATCGATGCCGGCCTGGAAGCGCATCTTTCCACTGTCGATCTCGGCAGATTGCCTGCCTCCTTCGCTGGCCGGCGCTTCGACGGGGCTTTGCTCGACGCGCTCCCCGCCGGCGCCGACCCGTGCGGCGAGAACGGCGAGTTTCATTCCTTTGTGTCCGCCGGGCCGATGCTTTCGCGCAGGGTGGCGGTCAAAGTTGGAGAAACCGTCGAACGCGATGGGTTTGCGTATGCCGATTTATTGCCGGACTAGCCGCGCAATACGCCGCCGGTCCGTTTGGTAACTTCGGCGACGATCTTTCCGGAAAGCGCATCGATCTCGGCGTCGGTCAGTGTCTTTTCGCGTGGCTGGATCGTCACCGCAATTGCGATCGATTTCTTCCCGGGTTCGATGCCCTTGCCTTCATAGACGTCGAATACGACCACGTTGCTGATGACTTTTTTGTCGACGTTCTGGGCGGCGCGGACGATGTCGCCGGCCTTCACCGTGCTGGCGACCACGAATGCAAAATCGCGTTCGACCGGTTGAAACTGCGACAGTTCGAGCAACGGCTTTGCGCGCGTGGGCCGTGCCTTTGGTTCGGGAATCTTTTCCAGGATCACCTCGAAAGCAACCATCGGCCCTTCGGCCGTAAGAGCGGCAAGGGTGCCCGGATGCAGCTCCCCGAAATGACCCAGAATATTCTGCGGACCAATCTGGATGGTGCCGCTGCGGCCGGGGTGAAACCAGGCCGGGCCGCCGGGCACAACCTGCAATGCCTGCATGGGGGCGCCGGCGGCTGCAAGCACGGCAAAAGCGTCGGATTTGGCGTCGAAAGCATCGACCGGCTCGGCCTTGCTCGACCAATGACGGCCGTTGCCGGAGGTCCTGGCGAGGGCGTGGCGCAGCCCGCTGGCGGCAGTGAATTGGTCTTCCGGCTTGTCGCCCTTGAAGATCTGCCCAACCTCGAACAGCGCCGTGTCGGGAAAACCGCGGTCGGCATTGCGCTGCGATGCCATCACGAGGCCCGCAATAAGGCTTGGCCGCATGTCGGATAGTTCGGCTGCGATCGGATTGGCGAGCGCAAGTTCCGCGGCGCCGCCGCCAAACAGTTCGGCCTCCTGCTTCGACACGAACGACCAGGTCACGGCTTCGACCAGTCCGCGTGCGGCAAGGGCGCGTTTGGCCCTGCGGGTGCGATTCTGGATCGCGGTCAGCACGGGCTTACGCGCATGCTCGCGCGCGAATGGCGTCGACGGTACGCGATCGACGCCGATGATTCGTACAATCTCCTCAACGATATCGGCGCGTCCATGAACATCCGGCCGCCACGACGGCACCGCCACTTTCATATGTTCACCCTGGCCCGCGACGAAAAAGCCGAGTTTCTCCAGGACCCGGCGGATGTCGGCAAGCGGCAATTTCAGGCCGGCAAGGCGTGGCAATTCGCTCAATGGAAAGTCGATGACCTTTTCCTTCGGCGTCGGATCGCCGGCGACGACGACTTCGGACGCCTGGCCGCCGCAGAGATCGAGCACCATCTGCGTTGCCAGTTCGAGGCCGGGCAGCATGAAGGCGGGATCGACACCACGCTCGAAGCGGTAGCGTGCATCGGAATTGATGCCGAGCTTGCGTCCGGTTTGCGCGATATTGAGTTCGTCCCAAAGTGCGGATTCGATCAGGACGTCGGTGGTCGTCTCCGAGCACCCGGTCGCTTCGCCGCCCATGATGCCCGAGAGTGACTCGACACCCTTTTCGTCGGCGATCACGCAGGTGCCTTCATCCAGCGTGTAGGTCTTGGCGTCGAGCGCGACCAGTTTTTCACCATTCTTCGCACGGCGCACCGTGAGATCGCCGTTGACCTTGGCGGCGTCGAATACATGCAATGGCCGGCCGCGGTCGAAGGTGATGAAGTTCGTGATATCGACGAGTGCGTTGATGGGGCGCAGTCCGATCGCGGTGAGCCGCTTCTGCAGCCAGTCAGGCGACGGGCCATTCTTGACGCCCTTGACCAGCCTCAGTCCGAAGGCCGGACACAGCGATGGTGTCTTTCCAAAATCGAGCGTGACCTTGACCGGACAGGGGAAGGTTCCTTTTACCGGTTTCGGGATCCTGTCCTTGTAGGCACCGATTGATGTCGCGCCGAGATCGCGGGCAATGCCGGCAACGCCGGTGCAGTCAGGGCGGTTGGGCGTGAGATTGATCTCGATGACCGGATCGCTGGCGCCGGCCCAGTCAGCGTACGATTTGCCCACCGGGGCATCGGCCGGCAAATCGATAATGCCCTCATGGTCGTCGGAGATCATCAGTTCCGCCGCCGAACACAGCATGCCGCGGCTCTCGACACCGCGGATCGTTCCGACGGCAAGGATGATGTTCTTGCCCGGAATGAAAGTTCCGGGGGCGGAGAAAACCCCCTTCATGCCGGCGCGCGCATTCGGTGCACCACAAACGACCTGAATCGGCTTGCCGTCGCCAGTATCGACCATGCACACGCGCAGCCGGTCAGCATTGGGATGCTTTTCCGCCGAGATCACCGAAGCGATCACGAACGGCTTGAGCAGGTTTGCCTTGTCCTCGACGTTCTCGACCTCAAGCCCGATCATGGTGAGCCTGTCCACGATCTCGGAAAGAGAGGCGTCAGTGTCGAGATGCTCCCTCAGCCAGGGCAAGGTGAATTTCATGCCGCCGTCTCCGGCGACCAGAAATAGAGAACCGGCAACAGCAAAAAGACCACAATCGTGAAAATGATCGCGGCGCGGATGCAAAAGCCGTACAGCTCGGAACGGATAATCAGCTCACGGTGAATGATCTCGTGGATGTTGTCCCCGGCGTCGCTGAATTCGTGCGTACGAAACGCCGACAGGCAACGCAGGCAGCCAAGCGCGATCAACAGATAGATCGCCATTTCCGTGACAACAATTCCAACCTCGATATCGTTGTCGGCGACGAGCGGAGCGATGAGCCCCAGCCCGGCGATCATCATCGAGGTGTGCGTGAGCAGGCCCGTCGCTTTCGCGTCGATGGATCCGAGTGTGCGGGAAGCCTCCGCCGACATAGCGCTGTCGCGTTTGCGCAGGCTGGCTTCGTAACCATCGATTTTGCGTGCGTCCCAGCCCCGGGTCACCAGTGCAAAGAAGGCGCGATCGAGCGCCGAGCGCGCAGGTCCCAATGAGCTCATGAACTCAAGCCCCCGGCCAGGGTCGGGAAGTCGAGTGGGCGGAAACCGTAATGGGCAAGCCATCGGACGTCCGCTTCGAAGAATGCGCGCAGGTCATTCATGCCGTATTTGAGCATGGCGATGCGATCGATGCCCATGCCCCAGGCAAAACCCTGGTATTCATTGGGATCAAGTCCGCAATTGCGAAGGACATTCGGATGCACCATTCCGCAGCCGAGAATTTCCAGCCAATCCTCGCCCTCGCCGAAACGAATTTCACCTTTGTCGCGCTTGCACTGGATGTCGACTTCGAGTGACGGCTCCGTGAACGGGAAGAACGACGGCCGGAAACGCATCTTGACGCTGTCGACCTCAAAGAATGCCTTGCAGAATTCTTCGAGAATCCATTTCAGGTGACCGAGGTGCGCGCCTTTATCAATGACCAGGCCTTCGACCTGGTGGAACATCGGCGTGTGCGTCTGGTCCGAGTCGCTGCGATAGGTGCGGCCGGGGCAGATCACGCGAATTGGCGGCTTTTGGCTCAGCATCGTGCGCACCTGGACCGGTGAGGTGTGGGTGCGCAGCAGCAGCCGCGAGCCATCGGATTTCGGCGGGAAGTAGAACGTGTCGTGCATTTCCCGGGCGGGATGACCTTCAGGGAAATTCAATTTGGTGAAGTTGTAATCGTCGGTCTCGATGTCGGGGCCCTCGGCGACTGCAAAACCCATGTCGGCGAAGATGGCGGTAAGTTCATCAGTAACCTGACTGATGGGATGCACACGGCCGGTTTCGGTCGGCGCTTCGCGTACTGGCAGAGTGACGTCGACGGTTTCGGTGCTGAGACGGGCGTTAAGCGCGGCAGCGGCGAATGCATCTTTTGCTGTCGCGATGGCGCCGGTGACACAATCCTTCAAGCCATTGATTGCCGGACCTTGCACCTTGCGTTCGTCCTGCGTCATCGTGCCGAGCGTCTTGAGCAGCGCCGAAACCGAACCGCTCTTGCCGAGCGCCGAAATGCGCACGGCTTCCAGCGCCGCCTCGTCTTT
>DASSIJ010000088.1:0-23658 GCA_035692045.1 Pseudolabrys sp.
CTACCGCATCAATGTCGCCCGCGTGCAAATCGATCGTTACTCCCGCGCGCTCGTCGCCGTGCCGGTCCGCAAACCCGTCATTGGCGAAGTGGATATGAGTTCGCCCTTCGGCATGCGCATGGATCCATTTTTAGGCCGGCCAGCCGTTCATACCGGCATCGACCTGCGTGGGGAAACCGGCGAGCCCGTGCGGGCGACCGCCACTGGCCGCGTGACCATCGCCGGTCGAGAGGGCGGATACGGCAATATGGTGGAAATCAATCATGGCAACGGTCTTGCGACCCGTTACGGCCATTTGTCGCAAATCAGCGTGAAAATCGGCCAGGTCGTACGCATTGGCGAGGTCGTTGGCAGGATCGGATCGACCGGGCGTTCCACAGGCCCTCACCTGCACTACGAAACAAGGATCAACGGCGACGCAGTCGACCCGCAAAAATTCCTGCGCGCGGGCCTAAGGCTGGGCAATATTTGAGATCCAACACCGGCGAACATTGCCAATCAGCGGCCTGAAGGGGAAAAATCCTTCCTTCGTAGCTTCGGCCGGGAGTCAAACCAAATATGCGGAACGGGCCGCGCCATCCTCGGCTTGGAGCTGCCGGGTTTCACCTCGCGCGGGCATTGTTCGCTCCATATTTCCGGCGTCGAAACATTTTTCAAGCCGACAGCGAATTCGCTCGCGCGCGTTTCGGGGCAATAAGGTCAAAAATAGAGCGTGGCGAGACTTCATATCTGGCCGGCGTATCGTCGGTTGGCTTCCATAATTCCGGTATTGCGCTCATCGAGCTGACGCGCGAGCGCGGGCCACGATTGATCTTCAATAATGAGGAAGAACGGTTCTCCGGCGAAAAACACACCAACGCTTATCCTCGACATTCGATCGAACACATGCTCACCGCAATGGCGGGCATGGGCTTGAATGCCGGCCATATCGACGCATGGCTCACCTCCTGGGACTACGCCGCGGTATGGCCAACATTGATCCGCGTCACGCTCGAGGAGGCACCGGCGAGCTTCAGCATGCTTCGCGACCAGGCGACGCCGGCGTACAGCCTGCGCGCGCTTGATCGCGGCATCCGCGCCTCGCGTCATATCACCGAACAGTTGGGATTGAATGAACCTGTCGCACTCATCGCCACGCCGCACCATGATAATCACGCGTGGTTCTCATTCGCAGCGTCGCCGTTCGCTCACGACAAAGGTCCTGCATTGGTCGCGGTGCTGGACGGCTTCGGCGACATGGGAGCCGTTTCGGTTTATGTCTGTGAGGCTGGCCGCATGCGGCGCCTCTATTGCAATAACAGCATCTTCGACTCGCTTGGTGTTTTCTACTCAGTGATCAGTTCCACGCAAGGAGGGTGGACCTGGCTCTCCAGCGAGGGCCGCTACATGGGCGCCACCGCCTACGGCAACAACGACCGCAAGACAAATACCTACTACTCAGCGCTTAAGCCGATCTTCAATCTCGCACCAGACGGTCAGATATTTCTCAACCGTGACCTCGCGAATTGGCAGTGCGATATTCTGAACCGACCCTATAGCGACGCCCTGAAACAAATCCTGGGTGAGCCGATAGCGCTGAAGGATATGTGGAACCCGGACGCGGTGCTTCGCGTGGAAGACATCAAGCACAAGGAAAATACGCAAGAGCGTCTCGACAAGGCGGCGGCGACACAAATGGTCTTCGAGGACGCATTGATGCATCTTGTTGCGCATTTTATCAGCGCAACAGGCATTCACCGGCTGGTGCTCACCGGTGGAATTGGCCTCAATGCACTGGGCAATATGCGAATCCTCGAGACGTTCGACGAAAACTTTTTTCGTGCCGGCCTCGGGGCTAAGACCCGCCTTCATCTATGGGTGCCGCCGGTACCGAACGATGCGGGGGTCACAATCGGCGCAGCCTATATGGGCGCCTATCACGCGGGCTATGGCGTGGGCGCGCCGATCGAACATGCCTTCTACTGCGGCGCGTCCCCGGCGGAACACGATATCCGTGCGGCATTGACCGCCAGCCCTGACATCGAATGGACCGAACTAAAATCAGCTGCCAGTCCCGACGCGCGCGGGCAGTTCGCCGACTTCATGGCCTTCATGACCGCGCACGACGCCATTTTCGCACTTTTCCAAGGCGCGGCCGAAACCGGCCCACGCGCCCTTGGCCATCGTTCCATTCTCGCCAACCCCTGCAATCCGACGACGCGGGAAAACCTCAACGCGCGCGTGAAATACCGCGAAGCCATCCGTCCGCTGGCGCCGATGATGACGCTCGATGCCGCAAAACAATTTTTCGAACTATCGGACGGCGCGAGCGATGCCGACTACAATGCCTACAATTACATGGTGCTGACCGCGCATGCCAAACCCGCAGCACACACCCGTATTCCTTCCGTCGTACATGCCGACGGCACCGGCCGCCTTCAAATCGTGCGCGAGAACACCGATCCCCTCACCCACGCGTATCTGAAAGCGCTCGGCCGCCGGATCGGTGTCGAAGTTGCCGTGAATACCTCATTCAACGTGGCCGGGCCGATTGCGCAGACGGCGCAACAGGCCATCGATACGCTACGGCGCTCCAAGGCGCTCGACGCAGTGCTGATGTTCTCAAACGAGGGGCCGGTATTTGCTGCACGCCACGGCGACGGCGCGCAAACCGGCGACGGCCGTTTTCGACAATGGCTGCTGGAGTGGCAACAGGAAACCGGACAGCGCCTGGAGCTTTAGGAATTACTCCACGTCCTCGACCTGTTCCGGTCCTCCGCCAAACGCTTTTTGCGCCAACGCCGCCTGCATGAACTCGTCGAGGTCTCCGTCGAGCACTCCTGAGGTGTTTGACGTGGAGACACCGGTCCGCAGATCCTTCACCATTTGATAGGGCTGCAACACGTACGAGCGAATCTGGTGGCCCCAGCCGATATCGGTCTTTGCAGCCTGCTCGGCCACCGCCTTCTCTTCGCGCTTCTTCATCTCCATTTCAAAAAGCTTGGCGCGCAACATGTCCCAGGCCATCGCTCGATTGCGATGCTGCGAGCGGTCCTGCTGGCATTTTACAACGATATTGGTCGGAATGTGCGTAAGGCGTACCGCCGACTCTGTCTTGTTGACGTGCTGACCGCCGGCGCCGCCGGAACGCATGACGTCGGTGCGAACATCATTTTCGTTGATGTCGATCTTGATGCGGTCATCGACCACCGGGAACACCACGACACTGGCAAACGACGTATGTCGTCGCGCATTGGAATCGAAGGGCGAAATGCGAACCAGCCGGTGCACGCCATTCTCGCTCTTGAGCCAGCCATAGGCATTGTGGCCCTTGATCATGACGGTCGCCGACTTGATGCCGGCCCCCTCGCCTTCACTCTCCTCGATCCAGTCAACCTTGTAGCCATGGGCATCGGCCCAGCGCACGTACATGCGCATGAGCATGCTGGCCCAATCCTGACTCTCGGTGCCGCCGGCGCCGGCGTGCACCTCCAGATAGCAATCGTTGGCATCGGCTTCGCCCGACAGAAGTGCTTCCAGCTCGCGGCGGGCAACCTCGACTTTCAAACGTTTCAACGCAGACTCAGCTTCAGCGACCGTCTTGTCGTCCTTCTCCGTCTCGCCGAGTTCGATGAGCGTAAGCTGGTCCTCAAGCTCCTGCTCGATGCGGCCAATGGCCTTGAGCTGGTCATCAAGCGCGTCACGCTCGCGCATGACGCGTTGCGCTCGGGCCTGATCGTTCCAGAGATTGGGGTCTTCTGATTCCTTGTTCAGCTCGGCAAGGCGGCGCGTCGCGGCCTCGACGTCAAAGATGCCTCCTCAGCAGCCGAACCGACTGCCTGATTTCCTCGACCAGATTCTGGGTTTCCGCGCGCATTGATTCGTCCTTGCCTGCTTTGTTCCGCATGTAGCGCCCCTGAACTCGCGCCGCAACCCTGCACTACTCCGCGCAAACGGCCGCTGCGCTTGCCGAGCGCAGTGTCAATGTAAAAGCGGCATAGCTTCGGCACCTAAAAAAAGCCCCGGCCTTTAGGCCGGGGCTTTCTTATTTCGTCGAGTGCCTGACCTGCTCAGTACAGTCCACCTGTACCCGAACGCACAGCACGATCGGCATCAGGGCTGACGCCAACGCCCCAGGATCGTCCGCCCTCCGGCGCGTCGCCGCTACCGACCACCGAATAACTATCAGGTGGTGCCGTGCCGGGCTTGAACGCTTCCACGATCGCACGCTCGGTGCCTGGCCCGGCTCGCATCCCGGTCTTCAGGTCGACACGCACAAGCTTGATGCCCGGAGGCACACGGAACGGAACCGACGGCTTGTCGGCAAGCGCGACCTTGAGGAACTCCTTGACGATCGGCGCGGAAAGGTGACCACCGGTCGCACCGCGGCCAAGATGGCGCGGTTTGTCATAACCCATGTAAACACCAACGACGATGTCAGGCGTAAAGCCGATGAACCATGCATCTTTTTCATCGTTGGTGGTGCCGGTCTTGCCGGCAATCGGCTTACCGACTTCTTTCTGGAAGCCTGCGCCTGCGGCGGTGCCGCGTTGAACCACGCCCTCCATCATCGAGGTGATCTGATAGGCAGTCATCGGATCCAGAATTTGCTGGCGCCGATCGACCAGCGAGGGTTCAGGCTGATTGTCCCATTTCTTGCCGGCGCAGCCGATGCATTCGCGCTCGTCATGCTTGTAGACGGTGTGGCCGTAACGGTCCTGGATGCGGTCGATCAATGTTGGTTTGATTTTCCGGCCGCCATTGTCGAACATTGCATACGCGGTGGTCATGCGTAGCAAGGTCGTCTCGCCGGCGCCCAGCGCGAAGGACAGATACGGCGGCAGGTCATCGTAAACACCGAAGCGCTTGGCATATTCAGCGATCAGCGGCATGCCGATGTCCTGCGCCAGGCGCACTGTCATCACGTTGCGCGAATGTTCGATGCCGTAACGCAGCGTGGAAGGACCGGCAAAACTGCCTTCGTAGTTTTCAGGTCTCCAGACGCCCACGCCGGGCCCCTGGTCGATCTCGAGCGGGGCATCGAGCACGATGGTCGAAGGCGTGTACCCGTTGTCGAGCGCCGCGGCGTAAACGAAGGGTTTGAAGGACGACCCCGGCTGACGCAATGCCTGGGTCGCACGGTTAAACTGGCTCTGGTCGAATGAAAAGCCGCCAACCATGGCGAGCACACGCCCGGTCCATGGGTCTTCGACCACCATGGCACCGGACACTTCCGGTATCTGATGGAGCACGAACTGGCCCTCGGTTTTGGCCGCCTCCACATAGACAACGTCGCCCGCACCAACGACCTGGCCGACTTTTGCAACCGGCTTTCCACCCGTCTTGGCCCATTTCATGCCTTCGAGCGGCAATATTCCAACTGTGCGCTCTTTGCTGACAAATCCGCCCGGTTCACGCCCCGGCTGCAATCCGATGCGAGCCGATTGGTCGCTGACCTCAAGCACGACCGCCAGTCGCCACGGCGACACATCGGACAGGGATTTCACATCGGCAAGCTTGACACCCCAGTCGCCGGCAACGTCGATTTTGGTGACCGGACCGCGCCAGCCTTGGGTTTCATCGAAGCGAACCAGGCCCTCGGTAAACACTTTGCGAGCGAGCACCTGCAACTTGGGATCGAGCGACGTGCGGACGGACAGGCCACCCTCATAAAGCTTCTTCTCGCCGTAACGCTCATAAAGCTCACGCCGGACTTCTTCGGCAAAATATTCGGCAGCGAAGACGTGCGCACTGGTCGCCTTTGACGTCACGCCGAGCGGTGAACGCTTGGCTTTTTCGGCATCAGCCGATTTCACAAAGCCGGATTCTGCCATGCGATCGATAACCCAATTGCGGCGTTCGATCGCGCGCTCGCGCTGACGGAATGGATGGTAATTGTTTGGTGCCTTCGGCAGCGACGCGAGATAGGCGGCCTCGGGAACGCTCAGTTCGTTCACCGCTTTATCGAAATAGACGAGCGAGGAGGCGGCGATGCCATATGCGCCAAGGCCCAGGTAGATTTCGTTCAAGTAAAGCTCGAGGATCTTGTCTTTGCTGTAAGTGCGCTCGATCTTGAGTGCCAGCAGCGCCTCTTTGACCTTGCGCGACATCGAAAGTTCATTGGACAACAGGAAGTTCTTGGCGACTTGTTGCGTAATGGTTGAGGCACCCTGCGGGCGCCGGCTGGACCCGTAATTCTGCAGATAGACGACGGCGGCCCGGGCGATACCCCCGAAATCGAGCCCCCCGTGCTCATAGAAATTCTTGTCCTCGGCGGCGAGAAAGGCGTTGATCACCAATTTCGGGACCGCCTGGATGGGAATGTAAAGGCGCCGTTCGCGCGCATATTCGCCCACCAGTGAACCATCCCCGGCGTGCACACGCGTCATCACCGGTGGTTCGTAGTCCTGCAGCTGCGAATAGTCCGGGAGATCTTTCGAAAAGTGCCAAAGCAGGCCTGCCGCCGCAGCCACGCCCACCACAAAAAGGATCGTGCCTGCCGCGAAGAGGAAGCCGAAGAAGCGTAACAGGAGCTTCATGGTCGAATGGTCCCGTCTTGCGCCTGGTTGCAGGCTTCATTTCCTGTGGGAGCACACCGCAAGACCGGCAGGAATTCTAATACTGCCGCCCCGCCACCGTCATCATCGAAGACCCCACCGTCCCCCTGAAGTTGCCCGGTTTTATGTTGAAACTGAGGCCAGTTAGCCATTTCAGTTGCGTCCTCCACCGGCACCGCCCCCGGCCACCCGGGGCGTAAAGAAGCTGTCGACGGCCTGTGCCAACGCCTGGGCCGTACGAGCACGCCAGGTCGCAGAGGTCAGCTGCTTGAGGTCGTCCTTGGTCGACATGTAGCCGAGTTCCAGCAGCACCGAAGGAACGTCTGGCGCCAACAGAACCTTGAAGCCCGCCGATTTGAGCGGATGTTTGTGCAGCCGCGCCGCAGCCTTGAGTTCGCCGACGAGCGTGCGGGCGAATTGCATCGAGAACGTTTTAGTTTCGCGCTGCGCAAGATCGACCAGAATGTTGGCAACGTCATCGGGTTCGGTCGTGAGATCGACACCGGCAATAACGTCAGCCTTGTTTTCTGCCTCTGCCAGGCGCGCTGCCTCGGCATCGGAGGCGTTTTCCGACAACGTATAGACTGTCGCGCCCTCGGCCTGACCTTCGCGCCGCGGCAAGGCGTCGGCATGCACGGAGATGAACAACCCGGCATTGCGCGACCGCGCAAAACGTACCCGTTCGGCGAGCGGAATGAACGTATCGTCTGCACGCGTCATCGCGACCCGATATTTGCCACTGCTCTCAAGCTTCTCACGCAACGTCTGCGCGAACGCGAGCACAACATCCTTCTCAAGTTCTCCACCCGATCCTTTGGTCCCGGTGTCGATGCCTCCGTGACCGGGATCGAGCACAATCAACGGGCGCACGTCGCCGTCAACTTTTGGAGGCGCTTCGCTCGGCTTGATGGAGGTGCTGTGCGCGGGACGATTTTCCAACGCGATGTTCCGCATGAAGCTGGTGCGATCCGTGGCAATGAGATCGAGCACCAGTCGTGCCGGCTGCCCTTCCGCTGCGTCGAGCACGAAGGCTTTCTCGAGGCGCACCGGTCCCTTGGTATCGAGGACGATGCGAGAGCCACCTTGCATGATCAGACCGTAACGAAATGCCTTCACCAGACCGCGGGCCTGCTCACCCGCTTTGGCGGGCAGCGTGAAGGTCGTCTGCGGCAAATCAACCACCACTCGGTACGGATCGGCGAGCGTGAACGCGACGAGGTCGATCTTCCGATTCAGATCGACCACAAAGCGAGTCTGCTTGTCGTCTCCGCCAATTCGCATGTCGGTCGCAATGACCGACGCCTCCGCGGACGCGGCCGGAGCACGCACTGTCACGCCCTTTTCGGCGGCGATGGCCAGCGAAGCGTAAGCACCGAACAAGGTGCCGACGATCGTGCTGGCAAGCTGGAATGCGCGGGCTGTCACGAATCCGGACCCTTTTTCAGCCCCTTTTTAGCCCATTAAGGGGTGCTTCGGTTAACGGAACTTGAGTAAACGCCCCATTTCCGGTGTCACTGTGGCCCAACTACAAGGCATTTCCGTGCGCGAGTGTGGCCGAACTGCAAAGCTTTGCTTGCCAGCCAAGGTTCTGAGCCGTATGTAAGGTGTTGCTGACGGTTGAGTTCCGGTTGTGCCGCGTTCGGGCCCCGGCCGCTTTAGGTCCTGTACCGCCCCCCTCGAGGAGGACGGCGGACGGCCAAGCGAAACGAGCCGAAACCCTTGTGAAGGACATCCGGATCAGCGCACGGCGATAGCGCCGTTCGCACCTGGCCGTAAGTATTGAGAAACCTCGGTTCGCGCCTAGGAGGCGCGACCGCAGTGCTAATGGGTCGCAAGTTTCATGCTGCCACTGACGCAGCAAAGGTATTTTGAGGTCGATTGCCCACGCGCCGCCACCATGACGGTGCGCGCAGGTGTTGTCCTCGGCCGCGCGGCCCTTCCCATCCACACCAATCAGGCTGACTTCCCGCTTTACCACCTTGCGCTGTCGTCATCGCGCGAGCTGGCGGGACTAGCTGGCCCAGTGAGATTTTCCAATGGCCGACAAAATGCTGATCGACGCGACTCACCCGGAGGAGACCCGGGTCGTCGTGCTACGCGGCAACCGCGTCGAAGAATTCGATTTCGAAAGCGCCAACCGCAAGCAGCTTCGCGGTAACATCTACCTCGCCAAGGTCACGCGGGTTGAACCGTCCTTGCAGGCGGCCTTCGTCGACTACGGCGGCAACCGTCACGGGTTTCTGGCGTTCTCGGAAATCCATCCCGACTACTACCAAATTCCGGTGGCTGACCGGCAAGCACTGATCGCGCAAGAAGAGCGTGACCAGCGCGCGGCCGATGCGGACGCGGATAACCGCGCCGGGCGGCGCGGTCGTCATCGGCATCGCGGCGCCGATCGCCATCGCGATCGTGACGTGGTGCAGAGCGAACCGCTCGCCACCGAAGAACATGCGAACGAAGCTGCCGGAAGTCCGGCGGGCGACACCGGGCTGAACGAGCCAGCGCCTGCAGAAATGTTCGAGACCGCGATGCCAGCCGCCGAGCCGGCATCGTCCGAATTCGCCGCGGAACAACAGGCGCACGAAACCGCCGGTTTTTCTCCCGGCGAAGACACGACCGAGGCCGCGTCCGAGATGAGTGAGACGCCGCGCGAAACGATCGCAGAGGGCGAGCAACCCTCCGCTGCGGCCGAAGGTGCGCTCACCGCTGACGCAACCTTTGCCGATACCGGAAACGGGATGGCCGCGTTCTCCGGCGAGCCCGGCGAAAACGGCCATAACGGCCACGCTGAAGACCACCATGAGGAAGAAGCCGTCGAATCTGTCGGCGGTGCTGATGCACTCGAAGAAGTGCAGGAGCGCCTTCCCCGATTTCGGCGCCAGTACAAGATCCAGGAAGTCATCAAGCGCCGGCAAGTGATGCTGGTTCAGGTCGTCAAGGAAGAGCGCGGCACGAAGGGCGCTGCACTGACAACCTACCTCTCGCTCGCCGGACGTTACTCGGTGTTGATGCCGAATACCGCGCGCGGCGGCGGCATTTCCCGCAAGATCACGTCCTCCGAGGACCGCTCGCGGCTCAAAGAAATCGCGCAAGACCTTGAGGTGCCGGAGGGCATGGGCGTGATTTTGCGAACGGCGGGTGCAAGCCGCACCAAGACCGAAGTCAAACGCGATTTCGAATATCTGCTGCGTCTATGGGAAACGGTGCGCGACCTCACGCTAAAATCGACCGCCCCCAAGCTGGTGTATGAGGAAGGCTCACTTACCAAGCGCTCTATCCGCGACCTTTACGGCAAGGATATCGAAGAAATAGTCGTGTCCGGCGAAGAAGGGTTCAAGGAAGCGCGTGACTTCATGCGCATGCTGATGCCGAGCCACGCCAAGCATGTAAAGCATTACAAAGACACGCAACCGCTGTTCACCCGCTACGGCATTGAGAGCCAGCTCGATGCCATGTTCTCGCCGGTGGTGCAGCTTCGTTCGGGCGGCTACATCGTGATCAACCAGGCGGAAGCGCTGGTGGCGATCGACGTCAACTCCGGACGCGCCACTCGCGAACATCACATCGAGGATACGGCGCTCAAAACCAATTGCGAGGCGGCCGAGGAAATCGCCCGTCAATTGCGCCTGCGAGATCTGGCGGGCCTCATTGTCATTGACTTCATTGACATGGACGAGGGCCGCAACAATCGCACGGTGGAGCGTCGACTGAAGGATGCGCTCAAGCACGACCGCGCTCGCATCCAGGTCGGTCGAATCTCGCATTTCGGCTTGCTAGAAATGTCGCGGCAACGCATCCGCACTTCGGTGCTGGAAAGCTCGACCGAGAAATGTCCGATCTGCGGCGGCAGCGGCCATGTTCGTTCCGTATCGTCCGTCTCGCTGCAGCTGCTGCGCGCTATCGAGGAAATGCTGATCAAGGGCGCAACGCACAATCTGATCGTGCGTACGCGGGCCGAAGTCGCGCTTTATGTGCTCAATCACAAACGCGCGCATCTCCGTGCGCTGGAAGAGCGCTTCCGTATCACCATCACTGTCTCAGCCGACCCGGCAGTGACCGGCCAGCAGTCCTACGTGATCGACCGAGGAGAGCAGGTCCACACGCCTGAAGCGGCACGGATTCTTGCTGCTCAGCAGCCGCAGTTGATCTCACCCGTCGAGGACGTCGAGGAAGAAATCGAAGCTGACGAACTGGCGGAGGAATCGGAAGTCGCGTCGGCAGAAACTGCAGAAGCTGAAGTCGAGCCGCAGCCCGAAGGTGATCGAGAAGGTGGCCGCAAACGCAGAAGGCGCCGTGGGCGCGGCGGTCGCGGCCGCGGCGGCGGGCCACGCGAAGGCGCACAGGCGTTCACGCACGATGCCGTTCCCGAGCACGCGATTGCCCACGAAGATCATGACGCGGGCTCGCCCGAAGAACAGGGACTTGGCCAACCGCAACCCCGCCCTGAGGGCGCTTCATTTGGTGAAGGCGAGTCTCACGAGGGCCGTCGCCGGCGACGGCGCGGCCGGCGGGGTGGCCGGCGCAACCGGCAACGCAATGGGAATGGTGAAGCGCCATTCCATCCGGGCGAACCCGGGCCAGAGCCGCAAATGCAACATGCGGTCGAGGAAGATCACGCTTCCAGTTTTGACAGCGCACCGGCCTATTCGCCGCCGCCGCCGATCGAAGACCACACTGCTCCACCCGCATCGGAAAGCTTCGCCCCAGCCGCAAGCGGACAGGAGCCGTCGCGCCGACGCTCGACCATCCGGGAGCCGGCTCCGTTCGGCGGCGAAGGTGCACCAGCAGCATCGTCCGCCTCTTCACCGCCGACTCCGGTTATTTCCAGCACGAGCGTGGAGGAATCGGCGACACCCAAGCGTGGCTGGTGGGGCAAACGCCTGCTGGGCGACAAGGGCTAGCTGAACGATGAAATCCGCCTGGGTCGATAGCGACGCCAAGGCGGCTCTCGATCATTGGGCAAAAGCCGGCGTCAGCGCCGAACTTGCGCTGCGTGTCTATTCGACACGCCTGCTCGGCCGTGAACCGAAACTCGTCCTTCATGGCGGCGGCAACACTTCGGTAAAGACACGGATCAATGATCTGCTCGGCGAAGAGGCCGAGGTTCTCTGCGTCAAGGGTTCCGGATGGGACATGGCAAGCATCGAGCCTGCCGGAATGCCAGCGGTGCGGCTCGATCCCTTGCGGAAGTTGCTTGCGCGCGACGCTGTGCCCGACGAGGAAATGGTGCGCGTGCAGCGCACCGGTCTGATCGATCCGCAGGCGCCAAATCCATCGGTAGAGACGCTGCTGCACGCATTCGTGCCTCACAAATTCGTCGATCATACTCACGCCACCGCGGTGCTGAGCCTGATCGATCAGCCCGACAGCCAGGCACGATGTGCGCAGATCTTCGGCAACCGGCTCGGCTTCGTCCCCTACATCATGCCGGGCTTCGCGCTGGCTAAAAAAGCCGCTGAAGTGTTCGAGAAAAATCCCGCGGTCGAGGGGTTGATCCTCGACAAGCACGGAATTTTCACGTTCGGCGATCATGCGCGCGAGGCCTACGAGCGCATGATCGAATTCGTCACGCTTGCGGAAGAGCACCTCAGTAAAAAAGGAAACGTCAAACTCGCCCGCGGCGGATTGCCGGGCGAAATTGCACGTGTTCCTGACGTGGCACCGATCATTCGCGGCGCCTGCACGCTTCGCGATGCCTTCGGCGAGGGTGCGCACAAGCGGCTCATCCTGGATTTTCGCAGCAGCAATGAGATTCTGAACTATGTGAGCGGCAAGGACGTGGCGCGCTATGCTCGCGCCGGCGTCATCACGCCCGACCATGTCATCCGCACCAAACCCTGGCCGTTGATCGTGCCTGCGCCCGAAGCCGGCAAGCTCGGCGATTTCAAGAAGGCCGTATATCAGGCGACACGCGCTTACACGGCGGACTACGAGGATTATTTCTCACGCCAGAAGGCACGCGCCAGCGGGACCGCAATGCACGATCCCCTGCCCCGTGTTGTATTGGTGCCAGGCCTTGGCCTCTTCGGGCTCGGCGCAAGCGCCAGGGATGCGCGCATCGCCGCCGATATTGCCGAGGCCGCGGCCGCAGGAATCAGTGGCGCGGAGGCGATCGGTACCTTCAAATCGATTTCGGAAGCCGACACGTTCGACGTCGAATACTGGCCGCTTGAACTGGCCAAACTCGGCCAGCGCAAGGCCTTGCCCCTCGCCGGTCAGGTGGCAGCAATCACCGGCGCCGGCGGAGCGATTGGCGCCGCCACGGCGCGTGCCTTTGCCGATGCCGGCGCGGAAATAGCCCTGCTCGACGTCGATGCTGATGCCGCGGCGAAAAGCGCCAAGGTCATTGGCGGCGCGGCCCTCGCGATCACTTGTGACGTCACCAGTGCGGGATCTGTCCAAAGTGCCTTCGATCGGGTTGTTGCCGCTTTCGGGGGTGTCGACATCGTGATTTCCAACGCTGGCGCGGCCTGGGAAGGAAAAATCGGCGAGGTCGATGAGGGGCTGCTGCGCGAAAGCTTTGAACTTAATTTCTTCGCCCATCAGAAAGTTGCGCAAGCCGCGGTGAAGATCATGCTCTCGCAGGGCGCCGGCGGCTGTCTCCTGTTCAATGTTTCAAAACAGGCCGTGAATCCCGGGCCGGACTTTGGACCCTACGGTTTACCGAAGGCGGCGACATTGCTCCTGGTACGACAGTACGCGCTCGACTACGGGGCCGACGGTATCCGCGCCAATGCGGTGAATGCCGACCGTATCCGTTCCGGTTTGATGACTGCGGAATTCATAAACCAGCGGGCTAAAGCGCGCGGCCTGAGCGAAAAGGAATATATGAGCGGCAATTTGCTTCAACGCGAAGTTACGGCGGAAGACGTCGCTCAGGCTTTCCTGCACCAGGCTCTCGAATTGAAAACCACCGCCAATGTCACGACCGTTGACGGCGGTAACATTGCCGCGGCATTGCGCTAGCTCGAATTGCCAACAAGCGCGATTTCCTCTATCCCGCATCGGACCAACAAGGAGCTGACAAGATGCTGCGACACCTGACCATTGCTTTCATCCCCGTCATGCTGGTGGCGACGCCCGCCGCAGCCGTCACCTCCCAGGAAAAAATGGAAACATGCAAAGTGGGCGCCGAGAGCCAGCAGCTGCAAGGCGCCAAACGTGATGCCTTCATCAAGAAGTGCATGGCGGGCGGTAACTACGAGCCGGCGGCGCGCAAGAACGCCGCAAAGCAGCCCGCGCCCAAACCGCAGTAGCCAGCCAGGCGCGATCAGGCGGCACGTGCCGCCGGTCGCTCGAGTGGTGTCACCTCAAAGGTGCGCAGCGCGCCTCGCCGCAATACATCGATCGCAATGCGACGCCCGATGCGCTCTCCATTAAGCAGCCGGATCAGATCATCCACGCCGGTGACGGGCGCACCATCGGCGCGCACAACCGTGTCGAGGCTCATCAAGCCGGCCAGGGCAGCCGGTCCATTTGGTTCGAGAGCATTGATCATGGCCCCCGAACTATTTTCGATCTCCGCTGCACGGGCATATCGTCTCGGGACCGCCGCGGTCTGAGCCGACACGCCGATGTAGGCGCGTCGAACACGGCCATGCTGGATCAACTCGCTCAGCACGAACTGCGCCGTGTTGCTGGCAACAGCAAAACAGATGCCCTGTGCACCCATGATCACGGCTGTATTGATGCCGATCACTTCGCCGCGTGAGGAGACGAGCGGTCCCCCGGAGTTACCGGGGTTGAGCGCAGCGTCGGTCTGAATCACATCCTCGATGAGTCGGCCGGTGCGCGAACGCAACGAGCGCCCGAGCGCCGAAATGACTCCAGCGGTGACGGTCGATTCGAAGCCGAGCGGATTCCCGATGGCAACCACGAGCTGGCCACGCTTGAGCTTTTTGGAATCACCCAGTGTTGCGCTCGGCAGATCGCGGACCGAGCCTGCGCGCAGCAGTGCCAGATCGGTATCGGCATCTTCGCCCAGCCGGCGGGCCTCCATAACCCGTCCTTCCGCGTCCTGAAGCAGGACTTCCCTGGCGCCCTCGACGACGTGAGAATTGGTCAGCACCAGGCCGTCCGGCGTGATGATCACGCCTGACCCTACGCCTCCGGGACGCCCCTGCTTGTTGTGGACCTCCACGCGCACGACCGCTGGGCCGATCGAGTCGGCCACGGAGGTCACCGCATTGGAGTAGGCGTCGAGGATTTCGGTGTCGGATGCGGACGGCGCCGCTGCCTCGCCGACGTCCCCGAGATCGGGCAACGAAGAAAAGTCGAGCATTGGCATTTCGGGGTTTTGTGGAACGTACCGGGATGTAGGGATTGCCCGGCCGAAATGGAAGAAGCGGCTCTATGGCGAGCGCTTCGCTCAAATTGAATTGATCCCTTCAGGTTTCCTCAACCTGCCTGAGGTAAATTTTTCCAACAAACTGAACGGCTTAATTTACGTACGGATCGCCCATGAGCAGCGGATCAGTGAAAGGCAAGCGACGCGCCGCCAGGGGCAGCCGTTCGATGGTGGAAGTCCTGCGCGCGCTGGTTGCCACGGCGGCCCTTGCCGGCATCCTGTTATTGGCGATTTTCGTGACATCGAGCTCTTATTTTGCCGACCACCAGGCCAAGAGCGCGCTGTCAAAGATCGCGCCCTTGTCCCAGTCGGGCGGGGGTGAAGCGGCTCATCGCGTTGCTTCGATCGTTGTCGAGACCGATCGCAAGGGCCGCTGCGAGGAACGCAACTTCGACAATCGCACTGGCAAGATTGTCTCGTCGAACTACGTCGACTGCGACGCCCGGCTCGGCGCGGAACGCGACAGCACACCTTCGGAAAACCTGAGCGCCGAGCGAATGCGCGCGATCCTAGGGGCATTCAAAAGATAAGGTGCCAACCGGCTTCTGACCCGCGGTCAGTCGTTTTGCAGGATGGCGTTCTTCACCATCGGGTAGATCTGGTGCTCCCACGTCTTGCCGGAAAACACACCGTAATGGCCAACACCGGCCTGCATATGATGGCGCTTGCGATAGGGCCGCAATGACGAACAAAGATCGTGCGCCGCCAGCGTCTGGCCGACCGCGCAGATATCGTCCCGCTCTCCTTCCACCGTGAAGAGCCCGGTGCGTCTGATGGCAGCTGGCTCCACCTTGCGGTTCTGATAAGTGAGTGCGCCGAGTGGCAGTGCGTGGTCCTGAAATACCAGTTGCACGGTCTCCAGGTAAAACTCGGCGGTCAGGTCAAGCACCGCAAAATATTCGTCGTAAAATGCCTTGGTTTGAGCGGCTTTCGCCGCGTCACCATTTGCCAGGTTCTCGTACAGCTCCCGGTGCGCCTTGATGTGGCGCTCAATATTCATGCTCATGAAAGCCGCGAGTTGCACGAACCCCGGATAAACTTGCCGGCCTCTGCCGCCGTAACGATATGGCACGCGTGCAATCAACTGCTGCTCAAACCATTCGATCGGCCTGGATTTGGCGAGCACGTTGACCTTCGTGGGACTGATACGGGTGTCGATCGGCCCCGCCATCAGCGTCATCGAACTTGGCTGGGCCGGATTGTCAGTTTGTGCCATCACGCTTGCCGCCACGAGGGCGGCAACACACGGCTGACACACCGCCACAACATGAGCACCCGGCCCCATTTTTTCCAGAAAACGGATCAGGTGGGCGACGTAGTCGTCGAATCCGAAGCGCCCGTGCTCAAGCGCAACATCGCGCGCGTTGTGCCAGTCAGTGATGTAGACATCGTGTTCTGGCAGCATCGTGCGCGCCGTCGCACGTAGCAGGGTTGCGAAGTGACCTGAGAGAGGTGCGACCAACAGCACGCGCGGCTGTGCGATCGCAAGATCTTTTCTGAAATGCAGCAGCGTGCCGAATGGCGTGACGTCCGCAGCGTGTTCGCTGATTCCCACCTCCCGGCCCTCGACCGCAATGCTGTCGATGCCATAAGGCGGACGCTCGTGAGTTAGACCGGCGCGCGCGATCAACTCGTACGCTGCAGTAAGGTTGCCAAGGATCGCCGGGCGTGCCGAGCCGTTGAGCTTTTCACCCACCGATCTGGCCGCCATACCCGCGAGGCGGCGCACCGGCACCATAATGTCGGCATGCGCCTGATAGGCTTGGTAAAGCATCCAGTCCCTGGCGGTCCCGGCGAACCGCGCATGAAGGCTAAAACATTTTATGTTGCACTGCGAGATAAAATTTATACCCACCCAGATAGGTGCTGGAAATTGGGGACAAACTGGGTGCCCACTAATTTTGCAGGACGGGAAGGTATTGAAAAGGCAACGCTTTCGTCTAAGCTGGCGAATGCCGGGCCACAATCGACAAGGGACATCACAGTCCTATGGCCAAGGCTACCCTCACAATCGCCAGTAAAAACTACGGCTCCTGGTCGCTGCGCGGCTGGCTGCTTTGCAAGATGGCAGGGCTCGACTTCGAAGAGCAGATCGTCGCCAGTGACGATCCATCCACCCGCGCGGAACTGCTGTTGCTGTCGCCCTCTTTCCTTGTCCCCTGCCTCACTCACAATGGCATCAAGATCTGGGACACGCTGGCAATCGCGGAATACCTGAATGAGATCCTGCCGGCGGCCGGACTGCTGCCGAAATCACTGACTGCTCGTGCTCGCTGCCGGTCCATTTCAGGTGAAATGCATTCCGGCTTCTCGAATCTACGTTCCGCTTTGCCGATGAATCTGAAAGCTCACCATCCGGATTTCAAAGTCTGGGCAGGCGCGCGCGCCGACATCGACCGTATCGTCAATATCTGGCGCGAATGTCTCGCCGTCGACAAAGGCCCCTTCCTGTTCGGCGGCTCGCCGTGCATGGCGGACGCTATGTTCGCGCCTGTCGTGACCCGCTTCATAAGCTATGACGTGAAACTCGATAGTGATTGCTCAGCCTATTGTGCGACCATAGTTGCGATGCCGGCGATGCGCGAATGGATCGACGCCGCGAAGGCGGAGCCTGACGAGGTTGTCGAACTGGACGTGGAGTTCTAGCTCCGGCTTGTGATCAGCGTTTCAGCCAGCGACCAATCCGATCCACCGCTTCATGTATTTCGGCGGAGGAGCCCGCGTAGCAGAAGCGCAGGAAATGCCGGCCATTGACCGGATCGAAATCAATGCCGGGCGTGGCGGCGACGTTCGCTTCATTCAGCATGCGCTTCGCGAAATCGAGGCTGTCGTCAGAAAAACGCGAAATGTCCGCGTAAAGATAAAACGCACCATCCACCGGCAGGAACTTGTCTAACCCCGCCTTCGGCAGACCTTCGGTAAGAATACGGCGATTCTCCTCATAGCCATGCTTGACGGCTTCCATCTCTTCGCGCCCGTCAAACGCAGCTTCCGCCGCGACTTGCGCGAGCGTCGGCACTGAAATCGCGAGGTTGCCCTGAAGCCGTTCGATCGGCCGCACGAGCGCATCCGGCACAACCATCCAGCCAACCCGCCAGCCGGTCATGCAGAAGTATTTCGAGAATGAATTGATCACCACGACACGTTCCGACGTATTTGCTGCTGTTTCCGCGGCAAAGGCATAGTCGAGCCCGTGGTAGATCTCATCGGAAATCACCCGGATGCCCTCGGCTTCGGCAACGGCGATCAGGCGCGTCAGTGCATCGGCATCCATCATCGTGCCGGTCGGATTGGCGGGACTGGCGATCACGACGCCCTTGAGCGGGGCGCGCTGGTGGGCGGCGATCAGTGCCTTCGCCGACAGCGCCCAGCGCGTCTCGGCCGACGTTTCGATCAGCACCGGTTCGCAACCGAGGGCAGAGAGGATGTGACGATATGGCGGATAGCCCGGGTTGGCCAAGGCCACACGGTCGCCGGGTTCGAACATTGAAAGAAAGGCCAGGATGAAGCCACCGGACGAGCCGGTCGTCACCACGACCCGGGCGGGATCAAGCGCAAGATCGTAGGCGTCCCGATAGTGACGCGCGATACGTGCCCGAAGCGACGGGATCCCGAGCGTCTCGGTGTAGCCGATGCGCCCACGTGCGAGCGCGTCCTGTGCGGCCTTGATCGCCGTCGCGGGGGCCGGCGCCGCCGGTTGCCCCACCTCCATGTGTATTATGTGGGCCCCCTGCGCCTCGCGCTGCGCCGCCGCCGCCATAACGTCCATGACGATGAACGGCGGCACATCGCTACGTTTGGATGGCTTCAACAGCTGTTTTGCCGCTTCAAGCATCGTTTTTGGCCTGCCGGGCCTTGCCCAACCGCCCCGCTGTTGCCGTATTCGGCAGATTGTTTGCGGATGGCTCTTTCATGACCCAGTCGTGATCGCCAGCTGCGTTGACCGCCCTATGGCGCGTCACTAGTTTCACGCCACTCTGGCAGAAAATCGGGATGTCCTTGAGCGGCACACCTATCAGGACGCGGCGTAAGGCGCCAGCAGCCCGGGCGGTCGCGTTGCTCGCCGCGATTGCCGTTGGCGCTGCCGGCGCCGGACCTGCGGTCACGCCGGTGCGCGCGCAGGACAGCACGACGCGCGGCATGCCGGTTATCCGCGACGCCGAGATCGAACAGCTGTTGCGCGACTATGCACAACCGGTTCTGCGTGCGGCGGGATTGGCCAAGCAGAATGTCAGGGTCGTCGTTCTCAGCGACCGTTCGTTCAATGCCTTTGTCATGGACGGCCGCCACATCTTCATCAATGCCGGCGCGCTGTTCGACGCCAAGACCCCGAACGAGGTCATCGGCGTATTTGCGCACGAGACCGGACATCTCGCGGGCGGCCATCTCCAGCGCCTGCGCGAGCAGCTCGCATCGGCACAAACGGCGTCGATCGTGGCCCTGCTCGCCGGTATCGGCGCGGCTGTCGCCGGCGCACGCTCGGGCAGCGGTGGCAATGTGGGCGCGGCGGCGATCATGGCGCCACAAGCCGCGATCATGCGTACGGTGCTCGCCTACGTTCGCACCCAGGAAGACCAGGCCGACCACGCCGGCGTGAAGTTTCTCAATGCAACCGGCCAGTCCCCCAAGGGAATGGTCGAACTGTTCAAGCGGTTGAGCAACGAAGTGTTGTTCAATTCGCGCTACATCGACCCCTATATGCAGACGCACCCCATGCCAGCCGATCGCGTGGCCGCCCTCGAAACGCTCGCCAAGGCGAGCCCCTATTGGGACCGCAAGGATCCGCCCGAGCTGCAAATGCGTCACGACCTGATGCGGGCGAAATTATCGGGCTTCCTTGAGCGGCCCGACACCGTCGCGCGCCGTTATCCGTCCAGCGACCACAGCCTGCCGGCGCGTTATGCGCGCGCCATATCGACCTACCGCAATGCCGACCTTCGCCAGGCAATCGCGCAGATCGACGGACTGATTCAGGTCGAGCCGCACAATCCGTATTTCTACGAGCTCAAGGGTCAGGCCCTGCTCGAGGGCGGCCATGCGGCTGAAGCCGTCGCTCCATTGCGTCAGGCCGTGCAGCTTTCGCACAACACGCCGTTGATCGAGATCTTGCTCGCGCAGGCGCTCAACGCAACAAACAATCCGAAACTCTCGGAAGAAGCGGTGGGATTGTTGCGTACGGCAATCGTGCGAGAGCCCGAAGCACCCGACGCCTACGCGCAGCTTGCAATGGCCTACGGCCGCAAGGGCGATGTCGCGAATGCCGATCTCGCCGCGGCGCAGGCAGCGTTTGCCCGCGGCGACGTCAAGACCGCACGTCAGCTCGCATCACGTGCCAAGACCGGGTTGCGAATTGGCTCGCCTGGCTGGGTGCAGGCCGACGATATTGTGAACGTCAAACCGAACGCCAAAGCTCAATAACGAGGAATAACTCCATGACATCGAGACTTTGCCTGATTGCTGCCGCCTGCCTGGCTTTGCTGGCCATTGCCGTGCCGCAGGCCTCCTATGCCGACGAATTCTCCACGAACCAGCGCGGCGAAGTTGAACGCATTGTGCGCGAGTACCTGATCGCTCATCCCGAGGTCATCCAGGACGCGATGGCCGAACTCGAGAAGCGCCAGAGTGCAGCCGATGCCGAGAAACACAAGGCAGCGGTAAAGCAATATTCAGAAGCCCTCTTCACCTCGCCGCGTCAGGTTGTACTCGGCAATCCGGACGGCAACGTCACGTTCGTGGAGTTTTTTGACTACAACTGCGGCTACTGCAAGCGCGCAATGGATGACATGCTCACGCTGATGAAGAACGATCCCAAGCTCAAGATCGTGCTGAAGGAATTTCCGGTCCTGGGACCCGGCTCTGTGGAAGCGGCGCAGGTGGCGGTCGCCGTGCACATGCAGGACAAGAGCGGCAAGAAATACCTTGAATTCCACCAGAAGCTGCTGGGCGGCCGCGGCCAGGCGGACAAGGCCCGTGCGCTCGCGGTTGCCAAGGACATCGGCCTTGACATGGGGCGCCTGGACAAGGATCTGGCAAGCGCCGAGGTCAAGGCCACGCTGCAGGAAAGCTTCAAGCTCGCCGAGGCCCTCGGCCTCAATGGCACGCCGAGTTATGTGATCGGCGACAACGTCGTGGTCGGCGCGGTCGGCCTCGATGCGCTGAAGGAAAAGGTCAACACCACCCGCTGCGGCAAGCCGAGCTGCTGACGGAGATCCGTCTGTAGTCTTCCTGCCCAATCATGGGCCGCCGCGGCGACTTCTGCGGCGGCCTTTTTTGCGTCAAACGATAGTGGAACAAAGTTCCGTCGGGGCAGTTGTCGCGCGCATGTATACGCTTGGCATGGAAGAAGAATACTTCCTGTTCGACGCGAAGACGCGTCACGCGGTCCGTCGCGTGGACAAAAAATTTCTTTCGCAGGCGCAAAAACAGCTCGGCGACCACGTGATGACCGAAATGCTGCAATTGCAGATTGAGGTCGCCACACCTCCCTGCGCCAGCATGAAGGAAGTCCGAAGTTACCTCGCCCACTACCGTCGCACGCTTGGGCGTCTGGCTGCCGCGCACAAGCTCGGTCTCGCCGCTCTGGGAACGTTTCCGCTCGCATACTGGCCGGAGCAGATTGTGACGCCCAAGGCGCGGTACGGCCCGATCATGGATGACCTGCAAATGATCGGCTATCGCAACATGCTATGCGGCATGCATGTGCACGTGGCAGTGCCCGATGTCGACACGCGCATCAATCTGGTCATGCGACTGACACCTTTCCTTCCGCTCTTGCTCGCGCTGTCGACTTCGTCGCCCTTCTGGCAAGGCCACCTGACCGGCCTTGCGGGCTATCGGCTCGCAGCCTACGACGAACTACCGCGCACAGGCCTGCCCGAGCTGTTCCGCACCAATGAAGACTACAACGAGTTCGTTGCCGCGCTGACGTGGGCAAAGATCATTCCCGACGCAAGCTACATCTGGTGGGCAGTTCGTCCGTCCCTCAACAATCCGACCATCGAGTTGCGTGTCGCCGACAGCTGCACGCGCCTGGATGATGCCATCGCCATCGCCGCATTGTTTCGCTGTCTCGTTCGCGCACTCGACCGCGACCGCGCACTCAACGCCGGCTTCGACCGCGTCGGCCGCGCCATCACGCAAGAAAACAAATGGCATGCGCAGCGCTACGGAATCGGTGCGACCTTCGTCGAGCCATTCTCGCGTTCCCCTCTTACGGTTCGGGAATGGCTCAATCAGGTCCTCGACTTCGTCGCCGAAGACGCGGCCGCCCTCGATTGCGAGGCGGAGATCGAACACCTTCATACGATCATCGCGGACGGCACCAGCGCCGACCGTCAAATCGAGATGTTCAGCAAGGCAATGGCTGCCGGCCGCCGAAGGTTAACCGCGCTTAAAGAAGTGGTCGATTGGGCGGCGGCTGAAACCCAGGCGCTCGGCGAACGCCAAAACCTCGATCTGACCGCCATCCGGGCTTCCCCTTATCGTCGCGGGCACTTATAAAGCGCCACGGTTCACGCGCACTGAGCCGTGCGGGCGGGGACTTAATGGCAAAGACGACAATCTACATCCTCAACGGACCCAATATGAACCTGCTCGGCACGCGCGAGCCGGAAAAATACGGAAGCGCGACACTTGCCGACGTGGAAAAGCTTTGCGCTGACACCGCCAAACGGTTCGGCCTCGACATCGTCTTCCGGCAATCGAACCAGGAGGGCGAACTGGTCGACTGGATTCAGGAAGCGCACGCCAAGGAGGCGGGCGCCGTCATTATCAATCCGGCCGGCTACACCACCACATCGATCGCCATAATGGATGCGCTGCTCGCCGTGAATGTGAAATTGGCGGTGATCGAGGTGCACATCACCAACATTCATGCGCGCGAAAGCTTCCGGCAGAATTCCTACATTTCGAAAGCGGCAAAAGCGGTGATCGCCGGCTTCGGTATCGACGGGTACGCCCTGGCAATCACCGGCCTTGCCGGTCTGCTGGGCGCCAGGCAAAAGAACTGAGCGCCACGCAATGGCAAAGTCGCCGAAAACAATCGTCGATCGTGAGTTGATCCACGAGCTTACCCAGCTTCTCGACGAAACCGGGTTGAACGAAATCGAGATCGAACAGGATGGCAAGCGCGTGCGCGTGGCGCGGGCGGCGGCGGCTGCAGGTCGGCCTGCCAACGTCCGTGTCGAGGTCGCGCCACAGGCCGGAGCCGAAGCGGCTATCAAGCCGATCGACCCTTCGAAACATCCAGGCGTCGTGATCTCACCGATGGTCGGTACCGCCTATGCCGCGGGTGAGCCCGGAGGCAAACCTTTCATTGATATCGGCAGCAAGGTCAAAGCCGGCGACACGCTGCTCATCGTGGAAGCGATGAAGACCATGAACCAGATTCCGGCGCCGCGCGGCGGCACCGTGATCCAGGTTCTTTTTGAGGACGGGCAGCCGGTGGAATTCGGCGAGCCGCTGGTGATTATCGAGTGAGCCGCGGCGCCCGCGGACCTTTCTGCGTCATCCTGAGGCGGCCGCAAAGCGGCCCTCGAAGGATGAACGGCCCGAACCGCCACCCTTCGAGGCTCGCTTCGCTCGCACCTCAGGGTGACGGATCAAGGATGCGAGTCGATGTTCGATAAGATCCTGATCGCCAATCGCGGTGAGATCGCGCTGCGGGTGCTGCGCGCCTGCAAGGAACTGGGCATTCCCACGGTTGCCGTGCATTCCACTGCCGACGCCGACGCCATGCACGTGCGCTTTGCGGATGAGAGCGTGTGCATCGGGCCA
>DASSIJ010000089.1:0-9368 GCA_035692045.1 Pseudolabrys sp.
GAATGAGTTCGGCGACGATGTCCGCCTGCAGATCGGAAAAGGTCAGCACAAGATCCGGTCTGAGGGCGACGATCTTCGGCACGTCGGCGGAAATGAATGCCGAAACGCGCGGCTTTTCGCGCCGTACCTGCGGCGGCCGCACTGCATAGCCGGAAACCCCGACAATGCGACGGTCTTCGCCGAGAAGATACAGCGTCTCGACGGTTTCCTCGGTCAGGCAGACGATTCGCTCCGGGGGAAACATGCCCTAGGCAAGCACATCGGCATGCGCTGCGTCGAGCAGTTCGACGCCGCCGGTTTCCGCAACCACTCCCGCCTCAAGCCGCACGACGCGGGTTGCGATTCGCCTGACCTCGGCGGCGTCGTGGCTGACATATATGAGCGGTACGTGCGCTTCGTCGCGCAGGCGTTCCAGGTATGGCAGAATTTCGCGTTTGCGTGCGGCATCGAGCGAGGCCAGCGGTTCATCCAGCAACAGAAGTCGCGGGCGCATCAGCAGAGCCCGGCCGACCGCGACGCGCTGACGCTCGCCGCCGGAAAGTTTGCCGGGCCGTCGATCGAGCAAATGGCCGATGTCGAGCAGTTCGACCGCGTGACGAAATGCCGTCGGATCAGACGCCTGGCCGCTCATCCAGCGGCCGTAATCGAGATTTCGTTGCACCGAGAAATGCGGAAACAGCCGGCCTTCCTGAAACACGTAGCCTATGCGCCGCCGCGAGGGCGGCACGTCGACGCGCGCTTTGCTGTCAAAAAGAACATCATCGTCGAGCACAATGCGACCGCGGTCGGGCGTCAGCAACCCGGCGATCATATTGATGACGCTGGTCTTGCCGGCGCCGGACTGCCCGAACAGGGCAGTGGCCCCACTTTCGCTGACGAATGAGACGTCTACCGCGAACACGCCGAGCTGCTTTGCGGTTTCGACGACGAGCATGGTTACGCCCCGTGAATGCGCGCGGTCGCGCGCCGTGCCAGCCATTCCGCAGCGATCAGGGCGGCAAGCGAGATGATCACGGAAACGATGACCAGCTTGAGAGCGTCGGCATCGCCGTTCGGCACCTGCGTCAATGTGTAGATCGCGGCCGAAATAGTCTGCGTCTCACCGGGGATATTGGAGACGAACGTGATGGTTGCCCCGAATTCGCCGAGTGCGCGGGTAAACGACAAAATCGCACCCGCAATAATGCCGGGGAGGGCGAGCGGCAGAGTGATGGTGGCAAAACGCCAGACTCGATTGGCGCCGAGCGTTGCGGCCGCATCTTCCAGACGCGTATCGATCGCCTCGATCGACAGCCGGATCGCCCGGACCATCAATGGAAAGGCCATTATGCCGCAGGCCAGTGCCGCGCCGGTCCAGCGGAATGAAAATACGATACCAAAATGGTCCGCCAGAAAGGCGCCGACCGGTGCGCGGCGGCCGAAGGTGATGAGCAGCAGATAGCCGGTCACCACGGGCGGCAGCACAAGCGGCAGAAGGACCATGGCATCGAGCAGGGCTTTGCCCCAGAACTCCTTACGCGCCAGCAACGTCGCAATGGCGATGCCAAACGGCAGGGCAACCACAGTCGACACTGCCGCGACGCGGAGAGACAGTTGGACCGCAGTCCAGTCCTGGGGCGACAGCTCGAACACGCGTCTCGATTCTGCCTACGACACCGGCTTGATCAAATAACTAAAGCCATATTTTTCGAAGATCGACTTGGCAGCGGGCGAGCGTAGAAAACTGAAATACTGTCCGACACCTGGCTTCTTGGTGTCGGCTGTCGCGGCCACTGGATAGGTGACCGGTGGATAGGAGTCATCGGGAAAGGTGGCGATAGTCTTTACCTTTGGCTCGATCTTGGCGTCAGTCTCATAAACAATGCCAACCGGCGTCTCGCCTCGTGCAACGAACGCGAGCGTTGCCCGGACGTTTTCAGCTTGCGCGAGTTTCGGTTCGGCCGCCGCCCATGCACCGAGTTTCTCCAGCGCCGCCTTCGCATAAAGCCCGGCGGGAACGGCTTTCACGTCGGCAACCGCGATGCGGCCATCGCCCGCGAGTTTGGCGATATCGAAGCCTTGACCGATGGTCACATTGCCAAGCTTGGAATCAACCGGCGCTATCAGCACGAGTTTGTTGCCGAGAAGATTCACGCGCGTATTCGGATTGATCAACTTGCGTTCGGCCACATAATCCATCCAGCGCAGGTCGGCGGAAATGAAAGCATCCGCGGGGGCGCCTTGTTCGATTTGCTTGGCGAGCGCTGAGCTCGCCTCGTAGCTTGACACCACCTTGATGCCGGTGGCCTTGGTGAAGGCGGCGTTGACGTCGTCGAGCGCATTCTTCAGAGACGCCGCGGCAAACACTGTGATCTGTTCTTGTGCGATCACCGATTGCGGGGCGCCGCTCAGTGCGACCAAAAAGGCGAGCAGACCGAAAAGCCGTACAGACATGGCGGTTCTCCTGCGGAGCCCAACAGGCACCGCTTCCAGTGAGGGCTAGTGATCGGAACCGCCGTTCCGGCATGCGCGGCGCACGCACAGTGCGCTGCGATGCGGTCACCCTAGCAAGTCCCAACGACCGCGGTAAAGTCTGGCTGCAGCGAGGGAAGTAAATGCCGCAGGCGACACCCATCGAAGGCGAGTTCGACTACATCATTGTGGGTGCGGGCTCGGCCGGATGCGTTCTGGCCAATCGCCTTTCGGCGGACCCCGGAAACCGGGTGCTGCTGCTGGAGGCCGGCGGCAAAGACAACTGGATCTGGTTTCACGTTCCGGTTGGCTATCTTTTCGCCATCGGCAATTCGCGTGCTGACTGGCTGCTCAAGACGGAACCGGAGCCGGGGCTTAATGGGCGGAGTCTGAACTATCCGCGGGGCAAAGTTGTCGGAGGCTCTTCGGCAATCAACGGCATGATCTACATGCTCGGTCAGTCCGGCGATTACGATCATTGGCGCCAGCTCGGTCTGCCCGGCTGGTCGTGGGACGATGTGCGGCCTTACTTTCGCAGGCATGTCGATCATTTTTTAAAAAGCGAACATCACGCGGCCGGCGGCGAATGGCGGGTCGAGTATCCCCGTCTGACCTGGGAAATTCTCGACGCATTCCGCGCGGCGGCAAATCAATATGGCATCCCGACCGTCGAGGATTTCAACACCGGCGACAACGAGGGCATCTGTTATTTTCACGTCAACCAGAAGCGGGGCCGCCGATGGTCGGCGGCGCGCGGATTTCTCAGGCCCGTGCTGCATCGTAAAAACCTCCAGCTCGAAACCGGCTGTCTGGTTGAGGGATTGGAATTGAATGGCAAGCGCGCGACCGGTGTGCGCTGGCGTCAAAACGGCGAACTGCGCAGTGCTCGTTGCCGCGGCGAGGTGATCCTCGCGGCCGGCGCGATCGGCTCGCCGCACATCATGATGCTTTCCGGCATAGGGCCGGCTGCGGAGCTGTCGCAATTCGGCGTTCCGGTCACGCTCGACAAGCCGGGCGTCGGCGCCAACCTGCACGATCATTTGCAACTGCGCATGATCTTCAAGGTGACCGGCGTGAAAACCTTGAATGAGACTTATGCGAAACTGTTCAACCGGCTGGGCATGGGTATCAATTATGCGTTGCGTCGACGGGGACCGATGACGATGGCGCCGTCGCAGCTTGGTGCTTTCACCAAATCTGACCCATCGCAGGCGACCGCCAATATCCAGTATCACGTGCAGCCGCTGTCGCTCGACAAGTTCGGGGAGCCGCTGCATCCGTTTCCGGCCTTCACGGCAAGCGTCACCAACGTACGGCCCACCAGCCGGGGAACGCTCACGCTCAAGTCGAGGGACCCTTCGCAGGCGCCGGCCATCAGTCCGAATTATCTGGCGACCCCGGAGGATCGGCGCGTCGCTGCCGATTCAATCCGAGTCACGCGCGGGATTGTGGCGCAACCGGCGCTGCGAAAATATTCTCCGGTTGAGTACCTGCCGGGAGCATCCGCGCACAATGACGACGAGGCCAGCCTGGTCAAAGCCGCCGGGGACATCGGTACGACGATATTCCATCCCGTCGGCACCGCGCGCATGGGCCGCGATGACGATGCCCGCGCGGTCGTGGACGCGCGCCTGCGGGTGATCGGGATCGACCGCTTGCGTGTGGTGGACGCCTCCGTGATGCCGTCGATCACGTCCGGCAACACCAATTCGCCGACGATGATGATAGCGGAAAAGGGTTCGGCGATGATCTTAGAGGATAAAAAGGGTCTATAGTTGAACCGCGGATCAATGGAGGGGGTGTCATGAATCTCGTGGAGCGAATCAAGGGGATCCTGCTGCAACCAAAATCGGAATGGCCGGCGATCGAGGGTGAGCCGGGCGATGCCGGCTATCTGCTTTCGAATTACGTGGCCATTGTCGCCGCCATTCCGGCGGTTTGCACGTTCATCGGGACGTCGCTTATCGGCGTCGGCGGGTTTCGCCTCGGTCTTGGCCTCGGCATTGTACGAGCGATTGTTGTCTATGTTCTCTCGTTGGTCGGGGTGTTTGTTGTCGCCTACATCATCGATTTTCTTGCCGGTGCGTTCGGCGCGCGCAAGAATCTCGATAACGCCATGAGGGTGTCGGCCTATGCGCCGACCGCCGCATGGGTTGCGGGCGTGTTCAATATCATCCCGGCATTGGCATTTCTGGGAATACTCGGCCTGTACAGCCTCTATCTGCTGTACACCGGCATCGTCGCTCTGATGAGGCCCCCGGCAGACAAGGCAGTTGTCTACACGATCGCCGTTATCGTCTGCGCGATCATCGTCTGGGTCATCATCTTTGGAATCACGGCACTGTTGTTCGGGATGTAGCGCAGATCAGGGCAACGCCTTGAGATGGCGGATCGGGCGGCCAGGCGCAACGGCCTGAGCCGCCGCGACGATGGCATTGGCATCGATGCCGTAGTGCCGGTAGAGCTCGGCGAGCGATCCGGTCTGGCCGAAGTGCTCGACGCCCAGAGGGCGTACGCGATGGCCGGCAACGGCGCCAAGCCATGCGAGGGTCGCCGGATGGCCGTCAAGCACGGTGACGATCCCGCAATGCGCCGGCACGTCGCCAAGCAGCCGCTCGATGTGTGAGCGTGCGTGCACCAGACCGCGCTCACGCGCTCGTTGGGCAGCGGTCCAGCCCGCGTTGAGCCGGTCGGCGGAAGTGATCGCGAGCAAGCCGACGTCGCGGCGGTCCTCCGCCATCAGGCCGACGGCCTCGATTGCCTCGGGCGCGACCGCGCCGGTGTAGGCGACAATCACCTGACAATTAGGCCCCGGTTTGCGATGCCAATAGGCGCCATCGACGATCTGTTGGCGCAGCTCCGGCGTCATTTTGCGCTGGATTTGTTCCACCGGCCGCGTCGATAAGCGCAGATAAACCGACCCGCCTGTCTCGTCGCGCAGCCAGTTTTGTTCGGACGGCGCCGCGTCGCCGTCCTTCTGCATGTAGGAGAAGGCCCACCTCATGATGGCCGCGAGCTCGTCCACGTAGGCCGGCTCGAAGCTGGCGAGACCGTCCTGGGCCAACCCGATCAGCGGCTCAGCTATCGATTGATGCGCGCCACCTTCGCCCGCCAACGTAATGCCGGAGGGTGTCGCCACCAGCATGAAGCGCGCGTCCTGATAGCAAGCGTAATTGAGCGCATCGAGGCCACGCGCAATGAAGGGATCGTACAAGGTGCCAATCGGCAGCAGGCGCTCGCCGTTGATGGTGTGGGACAGGCCCAGCGCCGACAGCAAAGTGAACAGGTTCATCTCGGCGATGCCGAGCTCGATATGCTGACCCTTGGGCGAAAACTCCCAATTGAACGTCGAGGGAATGTGCTCGCTTTTGAACGTGTCGGCCATCGCCTGCCGCGCGAACAATCCGCGCCGGTTCACCCAGGGCCCCAGATTGGTGGAGACAGTCACATCGGGTGATGTGGTGACGATGTGACGAGCGAAACTGCTGTCCTCTCTGCCGATCTCATTGAGGATCGCGCCAAAGCCTGTTTGCGTGGACATGACCGGCTGGATCGTGACCGGCAGGCTCTCCGGCACGTCGAGCGCGGGGGCGCCGAGACGGCGTGCACCGCCGGAGGAAAACGGTACGCGGTCAAGGAATGACTGCAGTTGATCGGGAGCGAGTGACAGGCCTTCGAATTTGTCCCATTCGTGCCCCGGCCGCACGCCCATGGCCTGGCGAAACGTCTCCATCTGCTGCGGCGTCATCAGGCCGGCGTGGTTGTCCTTGTGTCCGGCGAAGGGCAGCCCGAAGCCCTTTACGGTGTAGCAGATGAAGCAGGTCGGCTTTGCGGGATCAGCGTTGCGGAAGGCCTCGAGCACGGACGGCAGGTCGTGCCCGCCAAGATTGTTCATCAACGCGGCGAGCGCGTCGTCACTCCGCCTTTCGATCAGTCTGCTGACGTCCCCCTGGTCGCCGATTTCGTCATTCAGTCGCTTGCGCCAGGCCGCGCCACCCGCGAACACCAGAGCCGAATAAAGCTGGTTCGGACAACTGTCGATCCAGCGGCGCAACGTCTCACCACCAGGTTCCTTGAAAGCTGCCTGCTGAAGCGAGCCATATTTCAGAATGACAACGTTCCAGCCGAAGTTCTGGAAAAGCTGTTCGTACCGGGCCCAAAGGCCTTCGCGCACGACCGCATCGAGGCTTTGACGGTTGTAGTCGATGATCCACCAGCAATTGCGCAGACCCTGTTTCCAGCCTTCCAGCAGCGCCTCGAAGATATTGCCTTCGTCGAGTTCGGCGTCGCCGACCAGCGCGACCATGCGACCTTCCGGCCGGTCGAGGCTCCAGCCATGCGCGCGGACGTAATCCTGCGTGAGCGATGAAAACAGAGTCTGTGCGACACCCAGGCCGACGGAGCCGGTGGAGAAATCGACGTCATCGGCGTCTTTGGTCCGCGAGGGATAGCTCTGTGCGCCCTTGTAGCCGCGGAAGGCTTCCAGCCGCTCGCGCGTCTGTTTGCCGAGCAGATACTGGATGGCGTGGAAGATCGGGCTCGCGTGGGGCTTCACCGCGACCCGATCCTGCGGCCGCAGGACGTCCAGATAGAGTGCGGTCATGATTGTCGCGAGCGATGCGCTCGAAGCCTGATGACCGCCAACCTTCAAACCGTCCGAGCTCTCGCGCAGGTGGTTGGCGTTGTGAATCATCCAGCTCGCAAGCCAAAGGATCTTGCGCTCGAGTGCGGCAAGAACCTGCAGATCATCGGGCTTTGTTGGCGCGCTCTTGGGCATCGGCTTGGCGTTCGCCCCGGACAATCAGTGCTTGTCGTTGGCCACGCTGGACTTCTGGTCCGGCGCTTCGAGGACGGTTTTGCAGGCGGGCGGCAAGTCGGCGAGCATCACCGGCTTCGGCGGTTTTGACGGCGGTGCCGGCTTGGCGATCTGCGGGCGAAGGACCTTGTCGGAGAACCAGTGATTGAGTTCCTTGGCGCTGCAGCCGTCATCGCCCGCGACCGGCGGCTGCGCGCGGCAGTTCGGCGAATCGGCCGGGCAGCGAAGCCGCACATGGATGTGGTCGTGATGGCCGTACCAGGGCCTCACCTTTGCCATCCAGGGGAGATCGCGCGACTTGTCTTCGACCCGGCACAATTCCTTTTTGATCGCGGCGTTCACCAACACGCGCTCCACGGCGGGCTGTTGAGCGGCGGTCTTGATGAAAGCGACGTGCTGCGGTGTCCAGGTCTTCGGATTGAGACGCTTCCAGTCGTCGGAGACAAGATTGATGGCCGAAATCTTGTCTCGCTCTTCCTTGGTCAATTCATGATCCGGCATCGGCATGAACCAGATGTCGACATCAAGGCCGATCTGGTGACTCGCGTGATCGGAGGGCGACGGCCCACCACGGGGCTGCGACAGATCGCCGACCAGGATGCCATTCCAGCCGGTCGCCTTGGCGGCGAGCGGCGCGAATTTCTCCAGGAAATTGATCAGGCTGGGGTGCCCCCAATAGCGGTTACGCGAAAGGCGCATGACCTGCCAGGTGGGCCCGTTGGCCGGAAATTCGACGGCACCGGAGAGACAGCCGCGCGGATAATAGCCGATTGCCACCGCCTTCCCCAGTGACGGTAATTGCTTTTCGCCGAAAAGCTGTTTTGCCGGAAGTTTTTTTTCTTTTTCCTGCTCCGTCATCGCCGGCTTTTCCGGCGGCAGGGGTGCGGGCGCGGCTGCTGCCGGTGTCTGTGCATTGGCGGAGCCAAAGGTACCGGCGGCAACCGCAAGGGACAAAACAATCGGGGTCACGATTCGCGCGAACATTGCGTCTCCGATCTAGCGGTTCCGTCTTCGCCCGTCGGGAGTCTAGCACACCTGAGAGAAAAATACGGCCCGGAAGTCGGATGCAGTTACCGCGCTAGACGTCGACCTTCAGTGCCGCGATGAACGCTTCCTGCGGAATATCGACCTTGCCGAATTGCCGCATGCGTTTCTTGCCTTCCTTCTGCTTGTCCAGAAGTTTCCGCTTACGGGTCGCGTCACCGCCGTAGCATTTGGCAGTAACGTCCTTGCGGAAGGCGCGCACTGTTTCGCGGGCGATGATCTTGCCGCCAATTGCGGCCTGGATCGGCACCTGGAACATATGCGGCGGGATCAGCTCCTTGAGCTTCTCCGCCATGGCGCGGCCACGTGATTCAGCGCGGGTGCGGTGTACGAGCATGGCGAGCGCGTCGACGGGCTCGCCGTTGACCAGCATCTGCAATTTCACCAAATCAGCCGGCTTGTAATCGGTGAGGTGGTAGTCGAATGACGCGTAGCCGCGCGAAACCGACTTCAGGCGGTCGTAGAAATCGAACACCACTTCGTTGAGCGGTAGATCGTATTTCACCATAGCGCGGTTGCCCACGTAGGTGAGCTCCTTTTGCTCGCCACGGCGGTCCTGACAAAGCTTGAGCACCGAACCGAGATATTCGTCAGGCGTCAGGATGGTCGCCTCGATCCACGGTTCCTGCATTTCCTCGATGTGGTTCGGCTCCGGCATGTCGACCGGATTGTGAATCTCGAGTTCCGTGCCGGTGGTGAGCTTGATTTTGTAAATGACCGAAGGCGCCGTTGCGATCAGATCGAGGTTGAATTCGCGCGACAGGCGCTCCTGGATAATCTCCAGGTGCAGCAGGCCGAGGAAGCCGCAACGGAAACCGAAGCCAAGCGCGGCCGAAGTCTCCATTTCGTAGGTGAAGCTTGCATCATTGAGCCGCAGCCGGCCCATGGCCGCGCGCAAATCCTCGAACTGCGCAGCATCGACCGGGAACAGGCCGCAGAACACGACCGGGATGGCAGGGCGGAAGCCGGGCAGAGGCTCATCCACCGGATTGCGCTCGTCGGTGATGGTGTCGCCGACGCGCGTGTCCGCCACCTCTTTGATCGAGGCGGTGAGCAT